>CAZSVY010000191.1:0-22155 GCA_964610495.1 uncultured Methanosarcinales archaeon | reverse complement strand
CAGTGCAATAGGGTTTTTAAAGCGGACATATCCAATATGCAAATCGAATAGACAATCACTCATGTTTTACCTCTTGAAAATAAGCCTGCAAACTGACACGAATTATAGTTACTGCCCGATATTAAAGTACCGATAATCTTTCTTCGGACAAGTCATGGGGATGGAAAAAGTCCATCTATAACTTACGAATTATAATGCATATATATTAATATTTGGACGCACCCCAAACACATAAAATTTATATAAACTATAAGGAAACGGTATACCTGTAACCACACCTACCTGTAACCGCGGCTGAAAATGAAGTAAAACTATCATAAAATTAAATATAAGTATTGCGCCATACCTGTTGAAAAACCTTTTTTCAAGCTTTTGCAGATATGGCTTTCCAAAAAATATATATAATTAGAAAAATATATAGAGGTAATCAAAATGTAACATGCGAGAGAGGCTGGACGGCTGACGGGCCTTCAGGTCTGAGGAAAGTCTCCCCACCGCTCCGGATACACGAACATCTGTAAAGGATGTCGGGCGAGAGCCCGGGCCCTGGCACAGAAACGAGAACCATCCCCTGAAAATGCGATGATGCAGAAGCTGAGGTCTCAGGGAGAGTGGATGAAATGGCGAATCCTCGTGGGTGCAAGTTGGAAATCGGGAAGAAAGAGCATTCCGGAATCTCCCGGTTATTTTGGAAACGCATAGCCGAATGCCGTCACTGCAAGAGTTCTCAGGAATCATTTCCTCCACTGATGGGTGGCAGGAAATCTTTGCAGGAACAGAAGGGAGCTTACGTGCCTCACTCGCATAAACTTACTTTATTCCGTTATTTTACTTTCCGTTATGTTATTTTACTTTCTGTTATTTCACTTTCTGTTATTTTACCTGCCCTTTTTAATGATATTTATAATTATTTGTTCTTCCTGCATCTATTTTTTCCATTTTACCTCAGTTTAACGCTTTTTTCTTAATTCCTTATCCTTTAATCCCTTTTTCTTTATTCCCCTCGTTATTCTTTTTATATCAGTTCTTATCGGTTCCTTCCAGTGTAAGAGATTTTATTCTGGAGACAGGTTCAGCCAGGCAGAAATTCAACAGTAACCAGCGGACATAATCTTTATAATTCCTTTTAGTTACCACTTCATCCAGGTATTTGTCCAGGATCTCCCCATTGCTGACAGCCAGTTTGAAAGAAATCTCAGGAAAGCGATGCATTACTTTCTCCATCTTAAGAGAACCGGCAAGGTAATTCCCGAATTCCTGCCTGCAGGCGGATTCGTAGGCTTTAAGGCTGCTTAATTTCAGGCTGTACATAACAAGATCGGCAACCGCCTCCGCAGCAAGCTGTCCCGACCGGATAGCATACGAAATACCTTCTTTCGTAAAGGCATCTACAAACCCGGCTGCATCCCCGCTTAGAAGCAGCCTTGAACTAACGGATTTCCTTTTTATCCCGCCTGTAGGAATGATATGGGAATGAACCGGAAAGTCACCTGAGAAACCTTTTTCCTGCAGAAAATCCAGCAGTACTTTTTTCGGGTTCTCAAGGTACTGAGCTGTCCCCACAATACCTGCAGAATAGTACCCTGCATGAGGAAAAATCCAGCCATAACCTCCCTGAGCAATCCCGAAGTGAATATCTATAGTTCTTGGGAACCGATTCCTTATTGCTTCATACTTGTCAGGGATTTCCGATACAAGACCCAGGCCGTAATCTGTTTTTTTGTCCCGCGGCCTTACACGGTACTTGAGGGTTCCACCTGAACCTTCCGCAATAAGGACGAACCTTCCCAGGTGGGTATTATCCGTAGTTATAACCTCAACATAATCTTCTTTCTCAATGCAGTCCAGAACTTTTTCCCCGGTGTGAACCTCAATTCCGGTTTCCCTGGCTTTCTCAAGAAGAAAGTTATCAAAGACTTTTCTGGAAATAAGTAAAGCCATGGTAGGTTCCTTCATTCCCTCTACAAAACGGTCCCGGAAATGAACCCTTACCTTTGAGATATTTCTCTCGATTACGTACTCAGGGAGCTTGAAATCTAGACAGGACAAGCCATAAGATGACAGACTACCCCCACAGGGCTTGTACCTCGGAAAATTTTCTTTCTCTATTAAAAGGGTTAAAAGCCCCCTTTTCCCGGCTGTTCTTCCTGCTGATGCTCCTGAAGGTCCTCCCCCTACTATAATCAGATCATACATGCTAAGACACCTGGTTATGGAATAAGGGCCGCTATATACAGACAGGAATAACTGCCCTTAAAATATATTAGGCTGGAGCGATAAAAAGATAGAGGAAAGAAAAGGAATGCCTGAAAAAGTTGTTATCAGTTTTATCACCTGAGTTTGAGATTCAGGAAAGTCCAGCACAGGGAATCCTTATAATCAATCGTGAAATCCACAACCTGAATTTGATCTTCCATATATCTCAAATCATCTACAAAGGATATTCAAAAGTTTAAGGGGATTCTTACTGAATGCAAACATATAATATTGCATAGGATACGCTAGAGAACCCGCCATTTCAGAAATTAGTCTATTTCTGTTTGAATGCTTCATTTTTTTAAGTAAATGTTCTTTTATCAAATAGTCATATGATTCGTTCTGTATTATGCTTCTTGCAGCAAGATTCGCGCTCTGAAAGGCGTATCTCATTCCGAATCCCCAGAGATAGTCCTGAAATCCCCCTGCTTCTCCAATGAACATTGCCCCGTTCTCATCATAATAATTTTTCCTTATTTCAAAGTGTCCATAACCACCAAATTTTTTCCCGGCAGAAAGTTCCTTTTCATCAAGAAAATCCGAAAAATAGTTAACTGTGTTTTGAAGGAACTCTTCCGAACGAAGGGCGCTCTTGCGTCCATAAACGGTTGCAATCGTTCCGTGCCCGTTTTTGGTCAAGAGATAAGAGTAGAACCCTCTGGCTATATCCTGGCCAAAAGCCATATGATAGCCGCTCTCGGAGCTGGTATTGAATTTGATTCCCCTTACAAAGGCGGTTGCATTCCTGGGGCCGGTTGCATTTACTTTAACAGGCATTTTTCTTTCCTGCCTGTAATTAAAGTGAACTTTTACTCCCAACTTTTCGGCCTGTTCAAGTAAAGCTTTATCCAGGCAGCCTTCTTTGCTTCCTCTCCTCACCAGATAACAGCCGTTTTTTACTTTGGCAGTATGCATTTTCCCTGAATAATGCACAGCTAATTCCGAAAGAGGCTCATACTCAAAAGACAAATCGATGCCATATGATTCTATCTGTTTCAGGACATCAATTTTCTCAGACCAGTTTTCTAACCCTTGCCAATCATCGTTGAACCTTTTACCAACGTAACTGCCCTTTTCATAAACGTTAACTTTATATTCATTTTTACGAAGGATTATTGCACAGGCAAGGCCGCTTATCCCTCCCCCTAAAATGTTAATTTCTTTGTCCATCCAAATACCTGCAGAGGGTATAAATTCCTGTTATTTATATTTTCGCTTTTAAGTTTTTCTGCTCTTTAGAGCCTCATTTTCACATGTCTTCCCAAAAATGCCTGAATCAATTAATCAGGAACAAAATTACACAAAATTTAGCTTAAATAGATTGTATGTTCAAGACCTGAAAAATATCCCTGATCTTGGAAGGTCCAGAATGTATAGACCCATATACCATCGTATTTTTCTCTTTCTATTAACAATTAATTTATTTCGAGCTAATTATAATTTTAGGTTGTCAATTTTTATATAGTTGATGTTTTGAAACATCTAAATTTCACGCCCGACGTCCTTAAACTTATCCTTATCCCAAGCGATAGCCCTGGCCTTTTTATGTGGCTTCTAGGTATATATGCATGGTTTGTTGATATTAGTTTAAAATTTTGATAGAATGAGGGAACAGGAAAGAAAAAAGCAGAAGAATAAAAACAGAAAAAAAGATAGGGAAGAAGAATAAGTGAAAAGATAAAGAAGACAAAATTAATTCCACTACTTTTGTTTTCCACTACTTTTGCTTAATTCTTAAAAGTATCAAAAACATTCAAAACATTCTGGTAATTTACTTCAGTTCCGAAACAACCGTCTCTTTCCATAGGAATGCCGTAGCTTACGACTTTTTTTCCTTTGAGGGCACGCATGACCTTATTGATTTCGTAATCGCAGGCTATCAGAAGGACACCATCGGCAGCTTCCATTTTAAGGATATTTTTTACATAGGAAGAGCCTGTGAGAACAAATACTTTGTACCCATATTTCTCAGCGTCTTTTTTCAACTGCGTAAAGACGCATTTCCCGCAGGATTTACACTGTATCCCTGTCTGAGTGGTGTAAGCCGGACAGTCGAGGTTCCGCATGCAGTGCGGGGCCAGGATAATCCTTTTTTTTGTTTTTGCAAAATCAGACTTATAGGCTCTGTTTTTCAGAGATGCCATCCATTTATCCAGAACACGGGTATCGGAGAATTTAAGGAAAAGATGCCTTAAAGGCAGATAAAAGAAATCAAGTACATTTGCAAAAAAACCTGCGAGATAAACATTTCCTTTGAGACTCCTTCTGCTGGCAAACAGAGCTATGCCAGAAAGAAGGAGGGAAGCTACGATAAGAAAGAAAAGAGCCTTCCCAATGATATTATACATTGCACATCTCCATTTTCTGAATTATTTCCTCAACATTGGCTTCGGTATTGAAACATCCGTCCTTAAGGAGAAGAACACCCTGTACAGGAACAAAAGATACAGCCTGCATATTCTCAGCAAGCTCATTATAGCAAGCAACTCCCAGGCAGGCTTCAGGCCTGTGCTCCTTAAAAATCTTTTTGACAAAACTTCCCCCAGGCACTACAAAAACCTTGAAATTGCACCTGTCAGCGGCGTCGGAAATTTTTGAAATATCACATAGCCCGCATCGTTTGCATTCGTATCCGTGGACCGGATGGCACCTTGCTTTACAGTTTGGATGGCGCAGGCACTGAGGGAGAAGCAGGATTTTCTTACCTTTAACGTGCAGGAAATCATCATACATAACAGCATTTCGGACATCAATAAGGATATCGTCAACAAGGGTATCCCTTATCCTGAAAACTTTACAAAGCCATTTTGCAGGGGAATAGAAAAGATAAAGCGTAAACAGCACGAATCCCGGAAAAATAATCCTGTGATTTTTGAACGAATATGCCCCAATAATCAGGGCGACCCCGGTTCCTGCAAGCGCAAAGAAGACCAGGAATATAAATATTTTTCCTAGAAATTCGTAAGGCATATGCATATTTAAGGGGAGGGAAGTATCGGTATTTAAGTTTTGCTATAAAATAGCGGAGAATAAAAAAAAGAGAAATAAAGAAAGCTGGAAAAGCCAGCCTTCAGGCAGGTTTTTGGTAGTTAAGCTTTTGGCGGTTCAGCTTTCGGTGGTTCAGCTTTTGGTGGTTCTGTTTCCAGGCCCAAAGCATGTGCAACAAGCACAATTACGTCTTCAACATCAATAGTGGCTTTGATAGAATCCCGCCCATCCATCAGGTTTCTCTTACAGAAGGGGCATGCACTGGAGAGAATATCCGCATTGGTTTCAAGAGCATCCTTAACTCTGGATGCTGCAACTGCAACAGCAAGGTCAGGAATGCCTGCCTTTACACCACCGCCGGCTCCACAGCAACGCTGGAATTCTTCAACTCTGTCCATTTCAACGAACTCAACACCCGGAATGTGGGAAAGCACAAATCTGGGAGCGTTAAATACGCCTACGTGGCGGCCCAGGTGGCAAGGGTCGTGATAGGTTACAGTCTTGTTAATAGGCTTTTCCCATTTAATTTTGTCCTGCTTAATCAGGTCTGCAAGGAACTCGGTAATGTGCACAACTTCAAAAGGCAGTTCTTTACCCAGAAGCCTCGGCCAGTCAACTTTTGCAGCCCTGAAACAGCCTGCACATGCAAAGAGAACTTTTTTGGCGCCTTTCTTCTGGATTTCTTCTACATTGTGTTTTGCACATTCGCGGGGCACATCACTAACGTGTGCCTGTCCTGTCCTGATAAGCGCAGAACCACAGCACCATTCTTGTTCGCCAAGCATAGCAAACTTAATTCCCAGCTTATTAAGCACGCGGGAGGTTGCAAAGGCAAGAGCAAGCTGATTGTATCCTGCAGTACAGCCAGTGAAATAAACAATATCTGCTTTGTCTGCAATTTTCACATCTTTTGGAACCCAGGCAAGTCTGTCTTTCTGATCCTTCATGTAAGGATTATGGTACTGCCCAATGAGCTTGGGGAACATGTTCTGCTTGCCGTAAGGACCAATACCTTTCTTGACAAGGTTTGCTCTCATGGCTTCCCAGAGTTCCACAGTGTTAATACCTGCTTCACAAACAGTTGCACAGATACCGCAAGTCGTACAGCCGTGTACATCATCTTTGAACTGTTCAAGCTCTGACTGAGGGATTTCCTGTGGGCCAAAGAGTTTTGCCTTAATCCCGTAGGATTTGTTCATATACTGCCTCCAGCGCAGGATTTTATCCCTTGGGGCTAATCCTGGTTTTTGGCCGGAAGCGGCATAAGTCGGACACCATTTTACACATTCACCGCAGCGAACGCAGGAGTCAAGCTCCATAAGCTGAACTGCGGTAAGATTCTTTGTATCAATTGAAGGGGTACGTTTTGCCATCTTCTTATTCGCCTCCTTTATTTGCAAGGATTGCAAGCGGTATGGCGATTATGTGAATATATTTACTGTATGGGATAAATGCGATACAGAAGAGCAGGGAAATTACGGAATGGAAGAGAGCTGCCGGTGGGGCTACTGAGGGGTCAAGCCCAAAGTCCCAGATAATTCCTGTTCGGATTCCATCGGCGAGAAAGCCGGAAATCGTAACCAGGAAAACAACTCCGATCAAAACCCAATCATACATAATGGAAGCTTCCCTGACTTCAGAGACAAACAGTCTTCTTGCTATTGCTATAAGAACCCCGATAAGCAGGACATACCCGAAGATGTAGTTCGGAAGGGAGAGTAAATCTCTGAACTCAGCGGGGGTGAACGGGAGTTCAATTCCGATCATATGGGTCATTTCGACTGCAAACATGAGTCCTGACAGGGCAAAGAGGGTCATCCATCCTCCGAAAATCAGGATGTGCATGAACCATCGGAGAGGGCTTCTCTTGAGAATTCTCCTCTGGAAGAGCACATCAAGAATAAGAACCTCCAGAATAGGCTTTCCATGTCCGTGGTGAGATTCTTCCGTTACCTGTTTCCACCAGGTCTTTAAGAATGTGATCGCACTTCCTTTTTTTCCTTCCTGAGGCTCAAGGGCGTAACCTGTGACTCCTGCCCCCCATTTCTGGAGGTTAATTATCATACCATATAAAAAAATCACAACGGCTATTGCGCTGAGTATCATTATCTGGACAAACGTGATTCTTAGTGCATCCGTGAGCCCAGAGAAGTATGCCATTTCACTACTGATAGTATATTCCTCCTATGTATGGATCAAAAACTGGGAACTAATATTGCTTTTAGAATTATCGTGTTACAGAATATCAATGATAGTAAAGACAGAATGATAACCGTAGCGACTGTCTGCATAAGGTTTGAATAGTCTGTTAGTCTTTGTATCTATTATATTTAAACGTTATCTTTATTAATCAATACATCGAAAAGCCCACAGAGCCGCAAAAATGAGAGGAATAGAAGTGATCAAAGGGAGAAAGAAAAAGGAAAAACTAGAAAAATAGTATTTAAATTATAATATAGAAATTATAAATTGATCTTACAGAATTCTTCCGGACGGAAAAGTAAGAAATTCGGCGGCAAAAAAGTAGAAAGTAAAAATGCAGGAAAAGAAAAAGTCAACACAAACCTTTTACAAAAAAGGCTTGACCGCAAACTTTTTCAAAAAAAGTTTGATCAAAAACGCAAGCATTTTCAAAAAAGGCTTGATCGCAAACCTTTTCAAAAAAGGTTTGATCGAAAACCCCGATAAGCGGCGTGATAAACCGGCGCAACGCAAGCCTTTTCAAAAAAGGCTTGATCGAAAAACCCCTGGCAGCGGCGTGATCAACCGGCGCAACGGTTGTGGTTGACCGAAAAATATTGGTTTAGGTAAAAAGCCCCTCTGACAGCTAGGAAAGCTTTTTACAACCCCATCTCTGCTTTGAATTTTTCAAGCCCCATCTCGTCAATTACTTCTCCGATTCTCCTTGGCCTTGAATACCCCTTGTAAAAGTTAATTATCCGGTCAACGAGATCCAGAGCCTGCTCTTCGGTGAGGTCTTTTGCTACTACGTTCCCTAACCTCGGGCGCGGCCCTGCGCTGCCCCCGACCGACAAAGTGAAACCTTTTGCCGTGCCCATGAGCCCTATATCCTTTATCATAGGTTCGGAACACGAATTCTGGCATCCGGAAACCGCCATCTTGAACTTGGAAGGTAGCTGCATTCCATGATACTTCTCATCAAGTTTCAATCCAAGCCCAACGGCATCCTGTTTGCCCCTCTTGCAGAAGGTAGTCCCGGGACAGATTTTGATGCTGCGGACACAGAGCCCTATGGCAGCTCCGGGTTTCAGATTCAACTCTCTCCATGCCGCATCCAGATCTTCTTCTTTTAACCCTACAATCGCTATCCTCTGGGCGGAAGTGAGTTTCAGGGCCGCAGCCCCGTATTTCTCTGCAATATCAGCTATCTTCCTGAGGGTCTCCGGGTATACGATTCCTCCTGGAATATGGGGAGCAATTGCATACGTTTCGCCATCTCTTTGCAGGATTGCGGCTTTCTCGGGAAGGTCACCTTTCACATACTCACGACTTACCATTTATACACTCCTCCAACTCAATTGATTTCATGCTTATTTCAGGATTTCTTCGATTTAATCTTTGTTTCAGGATTTATCGACTTAATCTTTATTTCAAAATCCGTTCGATTTAATGTTTTTTCACGATTTGATTGCTGGTACCTTACATTCGATATCATTATTTAACCTAAAACCGACATCGGAAAACCGGAAGCAAAGGCTAAGTTCATAGAGCCGATTGACTCCTGAATTAATTAGCAGACTACAGCGAATTCCACTTCAGCCCCCTGAAATTAAACCCCCATGAGAAGGCCAAGAATCCGATATTCCGGCTTTTTCCGGATTACGGTATTTTCCGGATTAAATATATGTCTCGGATCCGGAAAAGGATTTCAGATCCAGAGAGTATATCTGTTCGAAACAATATAAAATTGCATCCCTGATATAACTCAGTCTGTAATAACACCACAGAATTCAGTACAGCGCTATAGAATTTAAAATAATAATACAAACCCAGGATTTTAGCTACTTCGGTAGCATTCCAGGCCTCATAAATGGCTATCTGGCACAGGTAAACCGCAATATCCGCAAATTCTTCCCGCTCGGCGACCCCTGAAATTGCAAGA
The DNA here is from genome assembly GCA_964610495.1 of uncultured Methanosarcinales archaeon. Classification (GTDB taxonomy): domain Archaea; phylum Halobacteriota; class Methanosarcinia; order Methanosarcinales; family Methanosarcinaceae; genus Methanosarcina. The sequence continues at coordinate 12,788 of CAZSVY010000191.1, read as the reverse complement.
TACCAGCCAACTTCAGTTGTCTCTCCTCTAAAAGTATCTTTGAGAATTTATTCCAGAGTCGTCCAACCACCATTTCTCTTTTAAAATAACCATATTTATAGTTTAAACATGAGTAGGTCTTTTAATTTATGTTTTAGCCGCAGTCAGGCCGATGCAATAAGTAGCCCCCGCATTTAATTTTCCTATCTTATCTGTAAACTTAAGATTAATATATTTGGGAGGATAAATAAGATTTCAGAATTCAAACAGGGAAGAAATTGCAAAAAAGGCAGGGACTAAAAAGGCAAAAGCTAAAACCGGAGAGAACTGAAAAAGGAAAAGAAAAGGACTGAAAAAGGAAAAAGAGATCATAACAAGACCGGAAAATGATACAATAAGACCTAAAGTACCACACTAAGACCTAACATACCATAATAAAACTTAGCACAATAATAATGGGACTCAAACACACGGAAAATAATCTGCATGAAAATATATATTGATGAGAAGAAATGTACAGGCTGTGGTAAATGCAAAGCTGTCTGCCCGAAAGGCCCGAGGGTTTACTCAATTGAAGAGAAGCACGGAAAAAAGGTTTGCGTTTTAAAGGATCCGTCTTACTGCCTGGGTTGCAGAATGTGTGTGACTGTCTGTATGGAAGATGCAATCACACTTGAAAACTGATTTTAAAAAAGGATTGAGAAATTTGTCACTTGAAATTCGTATAATACTTGTAGAGCCCATGTATCAGGGGAATGTCGGATCTGTTGCAAGAGCAATGAAAAACTTCGGATATACGGACCTGGTGCTTGTAAATCCCTGTAAGCTCGAAGGGGAGGCAAGAGCCATGTCGTCTCATGCAAGAAACGTGCTTGAAGGGGCAAGAATTACCTCAACACTTGACGAAGCTGTAAGAGGCACAAGCCTGCGGATAGGGACGACTGGAGTGGCAAGCCTGAAAACCGGAGAACACATCCGTCTTCCGCTTTATACCCCGAGGGAACTCAAAGAGAAACTTCAGAATTGCAACGGAACAATTGCAATTCTTTTCGGGCGCGAAGATAGTGGTTTCCGGAATGATGAACTCAAAAGTTTCGATATGCTCATAACGGTTCCGACTTCTGAGATATATCCCATTATGAATCTCTCACACGCCGTTGCAGTGGTGCTTTATGAGCTCTCTGAGCTGGAAGGAGGTAACCGTCCGCTCGCTGACGGGTTTGATCTCCAACTCCTATACGGGCATCTGGAGGAACTGCTGGAGGAAATCGATTATCCTCCTCATAAAAAAGATAAAACTTTCCTGATGCTGCGGAGAATATTCGGAAGAGCAGGATTGACCCCCAGGGAGGTCCAGACTTTGAGGGGCATAATAAGAAAAACCGAGAGAAAAATGGGATACGCATTAAAAGAGTCTGAAGCCCAGGAACCAGAAGCTTCGGAAAGCATGGAAAAGTTCATATGAGAATAAACCTGTTCTTACATCAGAATCTCTAATATGTATTTTTAACTTTTTTTAAAATCACTTTTTAGACAGAAAATCTTGTAACGAAGAATGAAAATTTTACCTAAAGCCAGATTGAGAATGATATGACTGAAACAGAAAGCAAGTGGGATGAAAAGCTAAAAAGGTTTTTTAAAGACTATTACTGGAATGAAATTCTCCAGCTTGCAAACGAGTATCCGGACCAGCGAAGCCTTGGCGTGGATTTTACGGATATCGAGAAGTTTGACAGAGAGCTTTCAAAAGAGTTTCTGGAGCATCCTGGAGAACTTATACAGGCAGCTGAAGCTGCCCTGAGAGAAATCGACCTTCCTGTTGAGAAAAGCCTTGAACAGGCTCATGTAAGGATAGTAAAAATCCCGAACAGGGTATCTATAAGGGAACTCAGAAGCAAGCATCTCTCCCGATTTGTTGCAATTGATGGTATGATACGGAAAGCGACTGAAGTGAGGCCAAGAATTACTAAAGCTGCCTTCCAGTGCCTCAGGTGCGGGCATCTGACCGTTGTGGAGCAGAACAGCTTCAAATTTGAGGAGCCCTTTGCAGGCTGTGAAAACGATACATGTGGGAAGAAAGGGCCTTTTAAGGTGATAATAGAGGATTCTATTTTTATCGATGCCCAGAAACTCCAGATTCAGGAATCGCCTGAAAACCTCAAAGGAGGTTCTCAGCCCCAGAGCCTTGAGGTGGATTCCGAAGACGACCTGACAGGAAATGTCACCCCCGGAGACAGGGTAATAATTAACGGAATCCTGAGATCAAGGCAGCGCACTCTCAAAGATGGAAAGTCTACCTTTTATGACCTTGTGCTCGAAGCAAATTCCATTGAACGCCTGGATAAGGATTACGACGAACTTGAAATAACTGCTGAAGACGAAGAAGAAATCCTTGAACTTTCCCGTGACCCTGTAATCTATGACAAAATTGTTAGCTCTATTGCACCTTCAATCTACGGGTACGAGGACATAAAGGAAGCCCTTGCCCTTCAGTTGTTTTCGGGCGTTGTGAAAAACCTTCCTGACGGTTCCAGGATAAGGGGCGATATTCATGTTATGCTTGTAGGAGACCCTGGGATTGCAAAATCCCAGCTCCTGCGCTATGTGGTCAAACTCTCCCCAAGAGGCGTGTTTACTTCAGGGCGGAGTGCGTCGGCAAGCGGTTTGACTGCGGCTGCCGTAAAAGACGATCTCAACGACGGCAGATGGACAATCGAAGGCGGTGCCCTAGTCATGGCTGATATGGGGATTGCCGCGGTTGACGAAATGGACAAAATGAAGACCGAGGACAAGAGTGCCCTGCACGAGGCAATGGAACAACAGACTATAAGTATTGCCAAAGCCGGGATTATTGCTACGCTTAAATCCCGTTGTGCCCTTCTCGGAGCTGCAAATCCGAAATACGGACGTTTTGACCGGTATGAGGGCCTTGCAGAGCAGATAAGTATGCCGCCTGCACTGCTTTCCCGTTTTGATCTGATCTTCGTTTTGCTCGATACACCTAACCATGCCCTGGACAGCAGGATTGCAAACCATATTCTGCAGTCTCATTACGCAGGAGAACTCTTCGAGCAGCGAGAAAAACTTCCTGGATCCCACATTACGGAAGATTTTGTCGAAGCCGAAATGGAAGTGATCGAACCTGTCATACAGGCCGAGATCATGCGAAAATACGTTGCATACGCCCGGAAAAACGTATTTCCTGTGATGGAAGAAAATGCGAGAACTTACCTGATAAATTTCTATACGGATCTTCGAAAAACAGGAGAGAGTAAGAATACACCTGTGCCCGTAACTGCCAGGCAGCTTGAAGCGCTTGTCCGCCTCTCGGAAGCAAGCGCAAGAGTCCGCCTGAGCAATATAGTTACGCTTGAGGATGCAAAAAGAACTATCAGAATTGTAATGAATTGCCTGAAAAATGTAGGCATTGACCCCGAAACCGGAGCCCTCGATGCAGATATACTTGCATCTGGCACAAGCATGAGCCAGAGAAACAAGATAAAAATCCTGAGAGATATAATTAAAAAGGTAAGTGAGAAGCATCCGGGAGCTAAGGCCCCTCTGGAAGAGGTTTATGCTGTAGCGGAAAACGAGCACGGGATAGATCGAACTCATGCCGAAGAGAATATCAAGAAAATGAAGCAGAGAGGAGACCTGCTTTCTCCGGATCAGAGCCATATCAGGCTTGTTTGATCTGAGATGGAGCAAAGCGCTGAAAGTTCTGCAATAAATTTTCCGGATCTTCTGACGTGGAAAGCATCTACATAGTAATTATGTGAGGACGGTTAAGCTGTAAATACTAAAAGGGCAATACTATTTAAAAGGGAGAATATGTATTTAAAAATCTATAAAAATGGGGAGCACGTCCTTGTTGCAGCCTGTGATAAGGAAGTACTCGGAAAGACCCTGAAGCGCGGGAATGCCGCAGTGGAGATCAGCAGGGCCTTTTATGAAGGGGAATACGTTTCCGAAGAAGAACTCCAAAAAGCCCTTGAAAAAGCTACAACTGCAAACCTGTTTGGGGAAAAAACAATCAAATGTGCCATAAAATGCAGATTGATCGATCCGGATTCCGTAATAATAATCGATAATGTACCCCATGCCCAGATCTTCAGGATTTAACTCGATATTGCCGAATTATGTCCATGAAGGTGCTACGTCAGCGAAAGCCAAACAATTGGCTTTCAGGGCTGGTTATATACCGGAATGAACAACATATGTATAAAATAAAATGCAGATCGTGATACAGTGACTGAAAACATTGAAGAAGCCGGAATCAGAGTGCTGACAGAAGGGGAACTGATCTCCGCAGTTGTGGAAAAACACAAACGGTTTCTGGAAGAAGATAGAAAAGAATTCGGAGAACTGGACAGCAGGCTGAACCAGGTCGAAGAAGACGCAAAAAATGCGAAGATTTCCAGAATCCAGATGGAAGAGAGAAAAGAAGTTCTCAAGGAGAAACGCCAGCAGTTTTACCATCAGGCCGAAGCACTCCTTGAAAAAGAATTCTTCCCTAAGCTGGACCCGATTATTACCAGCAAACTAAAGGAAGAGCTTAAAAAACTCAAAGGGCAGATAGAACCCGAAGAGGAGCAGAAGCTTAAAGATTCATTTATGGAAAACCTGCGCGAAATTATTCGGGCAGCGGGATCTGGAGAAAATATTCTCCTGCAAACCGGCGCCAGAATGGAAGAAGCCAGGAATTCAAATCTTGAACTAAAAGAAATAATACAGTCTGAAAAACAGCTTGTAGAGGATGACGGCAGCAAGAATGAAGAGATTTCGAAAAGCAAATCCCAGCATAAGTGGCTCAGTGCCAAAATAAAAAATCATGAAGAAGCTCTGAACTACTGGGAAAAATTGAAAGTATAACCCTTTTTCGAAAACACGCGGGTGATAGTACATGACCAACGACGTTTCAACCACAGAAATTGCAACGGCCGACCTTTCAAACCTTAACGAACGGGAGCTGAAGGGCAAGGTAAACGAGCTCAGGAGCAGGATAGAGAAAAGTGAAAGGCAGTTGGCTTCGATTTTTAAGGAACTGAAGATTAACAGGACCGATATCGACGAACTGAAAGAAAAGAGAGACTCTCTGAACCAGCAGGTTAAGGAAAGGGTTGCAAAAGCACAGGAACTAAGAGATAAACGGGACGAGATTAATAAAGCAATCGGCGAGTACAAGGGAAAAAGAAGTGATGTGAATTCAAAGACGCAAGAACTGTTTTCAGGAATTGCGGGACTCAAGGAACAGCGGGACGAGTGTAACAAACTTTCCCACGGAAGTGTGGAATCTCTCACAAAGGCTTATGAAGCCGAACTTGACGCTTTTATTAATAAAGACCTGCCTCTTGCAGTGGAAATTAAAATCTTCCAGAAATTGAATGACCTCAGTAAACGCCTGCAAGCTGCAAAGAAGGCAAATGAACTGCATTCGCAAATCCAGGAGAGTTATAAAGAATCAAAGGGAATTCATAAAAAAGGAGATGAATTCCATGAAAGGATTCAGGCCCTCTCAGATGAATCTCAGGCCTGCCACCTGGAAATGCTTGAAAATTTCAAATCCGCTGATGAGATCCGAAAAGAAGCAAATACATACCATGCCCAGCTTACGGATAAAATCACAAATATAAACTCGATCAAAGAAAAAATCGACCCGCTTAAAACCAGCATTGCTAACAACCGTAAGGACCTGTCCTTATACCTTGACAGGTTAAAAGACCTGCAGCTTACCAAAGACGAGCACAAAGTAAGCCAGAAACACAGCGATGCCCGCGAAAAGCTTCAGAAAAACGCTCGTTTGAGCCTCGAAGATCTCAAACTGCTTATCGAGAAAGGGGACGTTAAATTCTCCAACGAGTAAGAACTCGGGAGATTCACAGGAAGCCGGCGATAAAAATCACTTTCAGAGGAACTATCTCCGGCTCATTTCTTTTTAATTGATTTCCCGTCTTATTCATTTAAATCGATTCTGTCTTATCCCTTCTAAATCGATTTCTTTTTTACTGTTTTAAATCGATTTCTCTTTTCCAGCGGAGCATTAAAAATTATTTTCTCTTCCCTTTTCCTGCAAAGAAACCTGTCGCTAGAAGCACGGTTCCCAGGCCAAAAAGGAAAAGCGGCATATCAAAACCTTCAGCTTGCGTTTCCAGTTGAGGGCGGTCGGAAGAGGTATTGTCCGAAGCGTTGGAAAGCGATTCGGCTGGCGTTTGCGGCATAGGAAGCCTGGGATCAAGGTACTGGTATACAGGTGAGAATCTCACCAGTACTCCATCGGCTCCTTCGTATATCGTGTCCACGGTAAGATTAAGGACCTCGGTAGAGTTCTGTGAATATACGAACTGAGAGCCTTCAGTGACAATAGCATCCTGGAGTGGGACTTCTTTTCTGCGAAGTTCAATCCAGATTCTTTTGCCTTCGGTATCCGTGCCTTTTACATAAAGCTGATAATCCTGTAAAAAGGTGTGAGAATTGCCTGACTTTATGTAAATCTCTTCTCCATTGATGAGAACAATGGAAAGTCTTTCTTTATTGTCAACGGCTAAAGCAGTTGACATAGAGTAAAAGACAATTGAAGAGCATAAAGAGATAAGGACGAAAAAGGAAAATACAGAAACAAAGTTTGTCTCCTTATTTTCCTTCCTTCCGTGTTTATCTGGGACGCGCATAAATGCATCTGCCTGCAATAATTTCTTCTCTGGTATCGTCGGCTTTTCTTATTATTAGAGCTCCGTCAGGGGTTACTCCTACGGCTTTTCCTTCTATAATTCGTGAGGGCGTTGTGACCTTTACCTCTCTTCCTATAGTGTCGGAAAGAGCAAGCCAGTCATTGAGAATATGTGAAAAAGGCTGGGTCTTGAAATTTATGTACTGCTGCTCAAGCTCGAGGAGAAAATCTTGCAGGAACGAAACCCTCTTTACATGTTTTCCAAGCTCGACTTTCAAAGTTGTGGAGCCTGCACGGAAAGATTCCGGAATATCTTTTAAATCCATGTTTACATTAATTCCTATTCCCAGAACAACATAGTCCACTCTATCCACTTCAGCCATTGCCTCGGTAAGAATTCCGCAGACCTTCTTTCCATTGATGCGAACATCGTTTGGCCATTTGATGCGGGCATCAAGGCCCATATCGCGAATAACTTTTGCAACCGCAAGCCCTGCAACCAGGGTAAGCCTTGAGGCGTGCCTGAGAGGAATTCCGGGTTTCAAGATCACAGACATCCAGATCCCGCCGTGGGGGGAGACCCATTCCCTACCCATCCGGCCCCGGCCTCCCTTCTGTATTTCGGCGATCACAAGCGTTCCTTCTTCTTCCGATGCTGCAATTTCCTTTGCAATACTATTTGTGGAAGTTACTTCTTCGAAATAATGAATTTTTGTCCCCAGAAGCGTCGTTTTGAGTCCCATCTGGATCTCTTCCGGGTACAGGAGTTGAGGTACGGATTTCAGGACATATCCCCTTTTCGGAGATGATTCTATTTCATAGCCATCAGCCTGAAGGGACTTGATGTACTTCCAGACCATTGTCCTTGAGATCCCTAACTTAAGCCCCAATTCCTCTCCGGAAACAGGGCTTTTCTGTGCATCTTTAAGTGCTTTGATAATTCGAGATCTTTTATCTCCCATCCACGCACCCCATACAAATGTATACGTTCCACCGTATATAATTTTTTAGTTTAAATCGTTCCATATCAAACTGACCAGAATACTGTTCCTGTTTCTCGGGAGATACATCTTTCACCGCTGCGTTTTCTGTGCCATGCTCACATAGGCGTGCACGGCAGCCGTGATGGCCGCAACTTTTTTGTCTTTTGCTTCAAGAGCCGAAGCCAGAGTAGCCCCTTTTTCAGCGTCTGCTTTGACAACCTCTTCAACGGATTCCAGAATTCTATGATCTTCGATAAAAGCCGTTGTGAGGTCACCCCTGCGGAAGGCCGGGTTGCGCATAACCGCTTTGTGGAAGGGTATATTGGTCTTTACTCCAACGACTACATACTCATAAAGCGCTCTTTCCATCCTGGCAATCGCTACATCTCTTGTCTTTGCCCAGACACAGAGTTTCGAGATCATTGAATCGTAGTACGGAGAGATTGTGTAACCTGTATGTACCCCGCTGTCCACCCTGACTCCAGGACCGCCTGCAGATCGATATCCCCGGATCTTTCCGGGAGAAGGCGCAAAATCGTTTAACGGATCTTCCGCGTTGATCCTGCACTCAATAGCGTGCCCGTCAATAACGATGTCTTCCTGATTAAACTCAAGCTTTTCTCCCCAGGCTATCATGAGCTGCTCCCTTACAATGTCAACGCCGGTGATCATCTCAGTTATCCCGTGCTCAACCTGCAGGCGGGTATTGACCTCAAGGAAATAGAAGTTGCCTTTTGAATAAAGAAACTCCACTGTTCCTGCATTTACGTAACCGATTGCCTTTGCTACCCTGACTGCGGCTTCTCCCATCTGTGCCCTCAGTTCAGGGGTCATAATAGGGGAAGGGGCTTCCTCAATAAGCTTCTGATGCCTTCTCTGGATGGAGCATTCCCTATCTGAGAGGTAAATTGTGTTTCCATAGCCATCTGCCAGAATCTGGATCTCGATGTGCCTGGGTTCCTCTACATATTTTTCAATAAAAACCGAAGAGTCTCCAAAAGCCGAACCAGCCATTTGCCTGGTAGAACTGAGTGCGGTGGCGAGTTCGTTCCTTGAATGAACTACTTTCATCCCGATTCCGCCGCCTCCTGCCGAGGCTTTAATCAAGACGGGATAGCCTATCTCTTCCGCTACTTTCAGAGCCTCGTCCACGTCCTCAACTGCGTCTTTCGTTCCGGGCACAACAGGCACCCCAGCCTTCATCATAAGGTTCCTGGCCCTGATTTTGCTTCCCATCTCGGCAATCACATGGCTGGGAGGACCTATGAAAACAATTCCTTCTTCCTCACAGCGTTTTGCAAAGACAGGGTTCTCGGAAAGGAAACCATAGCCCGGATGAATTGCTTCAGCTCCTGTATTTTTTGCAACTGCAAGGATAGCCTCCATATTCAGATAGCTCTGGCTGGAAGGGGCAGGGCCTATCAGGTAGGCCTCATCTGCATATTTGGCAAAGAGGGCGTTTTTGTCAGCTTCCGAACAGACCGCGATCGTGGAAATCCCAAGTTCCCGGCAGGCACGCATAACCCTGATTGCAATCTCACCGCGATTTGCAACGAGTACTTTTTTGAACATAATACCTTCCACCTCGTTACATTTATTCGATTGACATTATTATGTCACCAGGAGATACGGTGTCCCCTTCGGAAACGAAAATCTCTCTTACAATGCCTGAGTGGGAAGCGTGAACAGAGTTTTCCATTTTCATAGCTTCGATGACAGCGACAGTATCGCCTTCTGCAACAGGGTCTTCGACCTTGACCTTAAGAGAGAGGACCATGCCCTGCATTGAACTGCTCACAGCTCCTTTAACGGACCCGGCACCTGGCTTTTTGGGAGAAGCCTCGGATACGGAAATTCCCCCGCCTAGAGGTTCAATCCTGACCTCGTAGATTTCGTCGTCCACTTCGACCTTGAAATGGTTTGGAATTGTATACTCCTGCTGCACTGCAGGGGCAGGAGCAACGGCCGCTAGAGCTTCTTCTTCCATTTCTCCTTTCAGGAATTTAGGGGCGATAGCCGGATAGAGAATATAGGTAAGGATATCTTCCTCAGATTTTGCAATGCCCATCTCCTCGGCTTCCTTTTTCCTTTTCTCATATTCAGGCTTGAGGAGATCGGCAGGACGGCAGTGGATAGGTTCTTCGTCTCCGATTATCTTGCCTATTATTTCAGGGCTTATGGGAGCAGGAGATCGCCCGTAAAGGCCGCGCACGTAATCCTTTACCTCTTTAGGAATAACCTTGTAACGCTCGCCCATGAGCACATTAAGCACCGCCTGGGTGCCGACTATCTGGCTTGTGGGAGTGACAAGAGGCGGATATCCGAGTTCTTCCCTAACCTTTGGCATTTCGTCGAGAACAGCTCTATACTTATCAAGAGCGTTTTGCTCCTTTAATTGAGAAACCAGGTTTGAGAGCATGCCTCCCGGGATCTGGTAAATAAGGACATTGGTATCGATCTGCTCGGTAATAGGGTCAAGTATGCCACGGTATTTTTCTTTCAAACCTTTGAAGTATGCAACGACCTCTTCAAAAGCTTCCAGATCCAGACCGGTATCGTAAGGGGTGCCTTTAAGGGCGGCAATGACTGTTTCGGTTGGAGGCTGAGAAGTCCCCCAGGCCATGGGAGAAAGTGCAGTATCCAGAATATCGACTCCTGCCCCACAGGCTGCCATATAGCTCATAGGCGCCATTCCGGATGTACAGTGACAGTGAAGAGAAATTGGAATGGAAATTTCTTTTTTCATGGCACGGATTATATGAGTAGCATCGCTAGGGGAGAGAAGCCCTGCCATATCTTTGATACAGATGGAATCGCACTCAAGCTCTTCAAGTCGTTTTGCAAGTTCAACGTATTTTACAACGGTATGCACCGGACTTATGGTGTAGCAGACTGTACCCTGTACGTGAGCACCAAGCCCTTTTGCCACTTTGATGGAAAACTCCATGTTTCGGATATCATTGACCGCATCAAAAATCCTGAAGATGTCAATTCCATTCTGGTAGGACTTAGTAACGAATTTCTCGACCACGTCATCCGAATAGTGCCTGTACCCTACGAGGTTCTGGCCCCTGAGCAGCATCTGAGCAGAGGTATTATTCATTTCTTTCTTGATATCCCTCAGCCGCTGCCAGGGATCTTCATTCAGGTAGCGGATACAGCTGTCAAAGGTAGCGCCTCCCCACATTTCGAGGGAGAAATACCCGATCTGGTCCAGTTGTTCAACCACTTCGAGCATATCTCTTGTCCGCATTCTGGTTGCCAGGAGAGACTGATGTGCATCCCGGAGGATGGTTTCGGTAATTTTTACACTCATGGATGAACCTCTTAAAATCGAATCAAAATAACCTGGTTTACTATTCTTGATAGTACACTTTGAACGGTTTTTCCGGAGGGTTTCATTTGGTATTCCGGAAATTATCGGTTAATACTTTGATCCGGTTTGAGTAAAGTGTATTAGCCCTCTGATTACAATTTTGACGCAATTTCTTGCGGTTCTACCGGAAAAAGGGCTTCTTCGGCTAGATTTAACCGACTTTCCGGAACCGCAATCAGAGGAAATTAATTTTACAGACCCAAACGCAGTACTCAACAGATCTGCGTTGATAAGAATTCTTTAATATACCATTGTTAACAAGTATATACTTTTCCCCTGTTAACATTAAAAAAGTGGTTTTTCGAAAAAGTTCGGGATTCATGACACAGCTTAAGTTTGTAAGAAAAAACTTCCTGATTCCCGAAATACAAAAAACTTATCAGAATGAAATCTTCCTGAAACCCAACAAACATACAATAAACATATAATAAACATGCAACATATACGCAAAGAATTTAAACTTGTAGGGCTGGAAAGTTTATTTAAAAAGTTAAAGGTAACAAAATAAAGATTTAAAAAATTGAAGATAAGAAGTATGTTTGGCTTAAAAAATATAAGTTTCCGGGATGTCCAGCCTGCAAATCAAGCTTTCTGTTTTCTTCCTGCAAAGAACCACTGATCGTAAGTTCCTTCAGAGTCTGTGTTATCTATAATCTCACCTTTAACTCCTGCCCTGAGCAGGAACTCAGAAAGAATTTCAATCTCCGGCTTGCTGCTAACTGTAAAAAGCATGAGAGCACCTTCATTCGCAACCGAGATGGCTTCTCTCATAATGCCTGTCCAGAGTTCTTTGTTAAATTCATAGACGAGTCCCAGCATAAATCCCATTACTGCGTCAAAGCTTCCTGGCTCAAAATATCTGGAAAGAGCAGTTGCGTCCATTACAACCGTTTTTTGAGGATTCAAAACACCCTGTTCAAGGCCCTGGCAGATTGCACATTTATTGATTTCTACAGCCAGCGGATCAAGCCCCAGCCTGTAGAGGGCAAGCGTGGACATCCCGTTTCCGCAGCAGACCTCAAGAATCCTGCCTTCAGGATAAAAGCCCTTTTTTTGAAGAATATCAAAGATTTCTGTTACTCTTCGCACACGATTTTCAGAAAAAACGTTCCTATAAGATTCGGGCCTGACAGTACAACCTGCGCAGAGATTCCTGTTTACAAGCATAAGGGAATAGTACTCATTAACAGCATCTCGCCAGCTTTCCGAAGAAATCTCAATGTCTTTTTCAGGCAGATTAACAGAAAGAAGAGAATCTGTAAAAGTCTTAAAGTCCTTTTTTGAGCGCGCTCCCGCAAGAGCTCCCGTAAAAACCGACCAGAAATCTACAGGGACTTCCTCATCTGCCGGATTAAAAAGCAACAGCCCAAGCGTGTGCTCCCCTTCCCGAACCCTCAGGAGCCGCATCTGCTTTTCCCCTGCATACCTCCGGACTCCTTTAAGGTAGTCAAGCGTACGCTCAATAGTCCTCTGGGCGAGATAGCTTTCCTCTACAAAATAGACCTCTTCATCAATGCCAAGGAGTTCCTGTAAAAGCATATCTGATTAGATTCGGATAATCTCATATCAAGATTTCGAAAAATAGACTTACATCTGCTCACCCCAGCTTTAATAGTTGTGAGAACCCCGAACCTGTCGAAAAGACTCACCTTATTTCACCTTATTATTATAACAAAGCCTCACAGGAAGCCCCAATCCAAAAGAGATAGCCACAGGGAATACGGAAATCAAGAGAAAAAAATGCCCTTGTTTCCCCTGTCCTATCTTCCGGCTGTCGATAGTT
>CAZSVY010000190.1:0-4853 GCA_964610495.1 uncultured Methanosarcinales archaeon | reverse complement strand
GTCCGCCTCTTGCGCACATCATCTGCATCATTTCATAGACGAACATCTGCATAAGCTGTCTTATCTCGGTTTCGGACTTGCCTTCCAGATAGGGAGCCATAAAAGTCAGAAAATTGTAAAAACCCTGCCCGCCTGCGAAATTGGTCTGAGCCGAGCCCATAGCTTTTACGGCATGAAGGAAAGCTACCTCGGCATTCTTTGCAGGCTTTGCCACGCTGGACTGGGTTCCTACTCCATCTGGCATGAGTCCATAGTAAAAGAAATAACGCAGATCCCAGTCCATGCAAAATGGCCTTGTGCCCATGTATTCAAGGTCATGGATATGAAAATCTCCATTCAGGTGCAGGTCTGCAAGCTCTTTTGGCATCAAAAGGAGATTCTGTTCCTTAGACATCTTGTCGGCTTTTCTTTTATGTGAGGTTTCGGCGTTATTTAGCTGGTTTGCATTATCGTTTGCCTCAAAGCCGTATCCGGAATCGATTTCATATGCATCGTAGACTGAAGCCCCGACCCTGGTCATGATATTTCTCCACTCGACATGACCCCTGTCAAGCAGGATATTGTTTACGATTTCCCGGATAAGAGGACCTGAGAGGAACTTGATATTCATCTTTTTAATAATCTTTTCCGCGTCCTTTGCAATCTCAAGGGCTTCTTCTTTTGTGATTGAAGGTTTATTATAGAAAATTTCGCTTAGTTTTGTTTCTTTCAGGAGCTGGTTTACAATGATGTTCCTATCCCAGTTAAGAATGAAACCATCGGTTGTCCTTACCTTCGGGAGTGGGGAGACGGACAGCCCGTCAAGGGTCTTTTGCACTGGCTGGTTGTCAGATAACTCGTCATCATTGGGGAGAGGAGAGACGGACAACTCTTCAAGCGGCCTTTGCGCTGACTGGTTGTCAGATAACTGGTCATCGGGTAAGAGGATCTCGGCTGTCATTTTCTCATCTTCAGTAACTGTTTTAAGAAAGGAATTTGCAGAAGTATTCAAGTTATTTCTAATTTTCAGGTCTCTTTCATCACAGGATTCCCTGGATTTTCTCAGGGTTCACTTCTCCCCCACGGAAGAGTTCCTCGTGCGTAAGGAAAGTATCATCGATCTGTAAAACAGGCGCTGTCACTGTGAAGACGCCGTTGAAACGCAGTTCCGTTAGAGCCTCGGGAGTAGACATATCTGCTACCTCGAAAGCAACTGAGTGTGCTTCCAGGAAATTTTTTAATTTATTGCATTTCGGACAGCGTTCCGTTGTATACACTATTATTTTTGCCATGCTTTACGTCCCTCTGGTTTTTACTCTAATTCTTAATCTGATTTTTAGTTACCGTTTTTTGCGCGGGATTTGTTCCCTTCTTACATATTGTGTTTATTTCCATTGTTTACGGAGTGAGCGCGCAGGTGCAGGGCGCATTACACCAATAAAACAAATCCCCACATGGGTTACCATTCCTCAGCTAACCCTTATAATCCCTATAAATATGTATTCTCAAGTATCAGTCAGCAATATCGGAACAGGGTGCAGCTTCTAAAAAGTGCCCCTCATGATATCGTTTTTCCACTCTATTGAGTGGAGACGACCTTTATTTTCAGGTAAATATTCTAAATGCCGTATGACTTAATAATGGTTTTTCACCTCAGGTCTGGATACAATAACACCTTTGTTTTGTATACAAAGATCCTCTCTTTGTTACCAGATCTGATAATAGATTTAGGGATTCCTGTTTTTGAAAAACTGCCCTTTTTAAAAAGACAATTTCAAGTACATAAGGCTTTAAAGGACATCTGCAGTCGCTTTGCCGGGTACACGTACGGCTAACATATATAAGGCATTATTCCTTGAAACTCTGAAAGATAATACTGAGAGATTATCCCCATTTTCAGCGTACTGTTGTGAAATCTTTTTTTCTTCTGCTCAGGGCTGGAAATTGATAGCTGGGCATTTCTTTTATATCCGCTTTACCTTTTTTATTCCTTTTAGAAAATCTTTAATCTTCCTGAAAAGGTTGAAAATTACAAAGAAACGTTATATCATGGGCCAGTTATATTTTATCAAGCAGAAAAAGAGGTGTCACTTCATAGAGAAATTATTATCATCCGGTTGCAAGCCCCTTGACGAACTTCTGGGAGGAGGTTTCGAGAAAGGCATCGTAAATCAAATCTTCGGACCTGCAGGAACCGGGAAAACAAATATCTGTATCCAGCTTGCAGTGGAATGCGTAAAGCAAGGGCAGAGGGTCATCTTCATAGATACCGAAGGGCTTTCTCCTGCCCGCTTCAAGCAGATTGCAGGAGAAAATGCAAAAGAGATAGCCAGGAGCATTATTATCTACGAACCCATGAACTTTGAAGAGCAGTATGCGGCCGTAAGGGAAGTGGAGAAAATAGCCGGTGAGAATATCGGTCTAGTGATCCTGGATTCTGCAACCTCATACTACAGGTACGAGCTTGAAGACGATGAGACAGGCATCAAAAGCCGCAGAGAACTTGCCAGCCAGATAGGATTTTTACATGCTCTTGCCCGCAAACACGGTTTTGTTGCCGTCATAACCAACCAGGTATATTCCGATATTACTTCAGGAGGGGTGCGCCCGCTTGGCGGCAGTTCCCTGGAACATATCTCAAAGATGATTATCCGGCTGGAAAAAACAGGTGAAGGAACCAGGCGCGCCATTCTGTACAAACACCGCTCCCGTCCGGAAGGTTCGAGTGCGGAGTTTAGAATTACGGCTGAAGGAATTCGCTAAACCGAATAAAAGAAATCGGAAAAAAGTTCTTGAAAAAGCCTTCTAAAAAACTATTCCACACAGAAAAAACTTAATTTCTGAATGAAATGAAACTTAAATTCTGATTTAAAAGCTTAATTTTGAATAAAACTTAAAATTCCCGGGCACTCCCGGGATTCTTCGAAATCTACTTTTTACAGGAATTTATCCCGGTTTAACGTTCCCGGGTTCCGGCTATAAACTCTTCAGTCCGCCTGTAAGCCTCGTCGTCAGGGTACTGGATGGCCGGATGTTTCATAAAGTAGGAAGCCGGAGAATATAGCACTCCACCTATCCCACGGTCAAGAGCCAGCTTACAGCAGCGAATGGCATCGATTACCACACCTCCGGAATTAGGAGAGTCTTCTACGGAAAGCCTGAGTTCAAGGTTCATGGGCACATCTCCAAAAAGCTTGCCTTCCATTCTTAGAAAACATACTTTATTGTCTTTTTGCCAGGCTACGTAGTCGCTGGGCCCTATGTGAATGTTATCGTCTGCAAGCTTCCGGGAGAGCACGGACTGAACGGCCTCGGTCTTTGATTCCCTTTTGGAAGCAAGCCTGTTCCTGTTGAGCATGTTAAGGAAATCCGTATTCCCCCCGGTATTGAGCTGGTATGTCCTTTCGAGCTTTACGCCTCGTTTTTCGAAAAGGTTTGCAAGAATCCTGTGCGTGATAGTAGCTCCAAGCTGGGCTTTGATATCATCACCAATAATCGGAATATTCTTTTCCTCAAACTTTTTTGCCCACTCAGGATTGCTTGCGATAAAAACAGGCATGTTGTTTATAAAAGCCACACCTGCTTCAAGGGCACACTCGGTGTAGAAACGGACTGCTTCTTCAGAACCTACAGGCAGGTAATTGAGAAGCATCTCGGCACCCGAATTCTTAAGTTCGTTCACAATATCTGCTTTTGTAGCTTCCTGTTCCTTGCTGACAACAAAGGTATAACTTTCCTCATAATTTTTCATATGCTCAGAGACCCCATCAAGGATTCTGCCCATCTTAACCTTCACACCTGTGGCCGGAACATCAGGACAAAAAACCGCTGTGCAGTTCGGGGGAGCAAAGATAGCCTCGGAAACATCTTTTCCTACCTTCCTGGCATCGATGTCAAAGGCAGCAACAACTTTGATATCGCCGGGCTTATACCCTCCAATTTCCCTGTGCATCAGTCCTATGGGCTCTTTATCTTCGATTTTGTAGTACTCAATGCCCTGTATCAAAGAGCTTGCACAGTTCCCGATTCCTGCAATTGCTATTTTTATTTTTGTCATAGGCGCTTACTCTCCGATGAATACCCAGATTCTCATAAACCGCATTAATGAAATGACAGATCTTTTACGATTTCTGAAATCTATAGATTCAAGGATTTACGGATTCAAGGTCCCTGAAATTTAAGAATTTATATTTCTGAGAATACGACTTCCTGTATCTCAGCTATGGATTTTAAATCTTGTCTTATTTGCTCTGTTACTCTATAAATCTATTATATCTAAGTTTGCCTCTCTGGGAAAAGATGTCATGTTTATTTATATATATCCGATACGTGTTATTTATTTTTTAAACAAAATTTTTATTCTGAGAGTTGGCCGCAGGGAGCTTCACCTGCTACAATTTTTCCAGCTATTCTTAAGTTTAAGGATAGGTGTCTCTAATTAATTTCATTTTAATTAACATATTTAATTTTAAATTTGTAAGGTTGCGCGGAGAATATAAAGAAGAGAGGGCAACAAGAGAAGAGTGTGATAAGCCCTGTGAGTTGAATAGGTTTTTATCTGATGGGAAGCTTGAAAGGAAAACCGGAAATTTCTCCGGCAGAACCTGATGCTTACATCGGAAAGTGATCTAATGAGGACAATTGACTGGAAGGAAGAGTCCAACTCCGTAGTACTGGTAGACCAGACCCTGCTCCCGAAAGAGTACAGGATAATAGAATGCAAAACCCTGAGTTCTCTCAGCGAGGCTATAAAATCTCTCAGGATAAGAGGTGCACCTGCTCTTGGTGCAGCAGGAGGTTTCGGGATCGCCCTTGCAGCTTTCCTGAGTGGAGCCAGAGATATCGATACAATAACAAGAGACCTTGAAGTTGCG
>CAZSVY010000189.1:0-2576 GCA_964610495.1 uncultured Methanosarcinales archaeon | reverse complement strand
AATTATAAGTATTTCTTAATCAAAGGCGTTAGCCGTTTTCGATCAAACCTTTTTTGAAAAGGTTTGCGATCAAGCATTTTTTGAAAAGGCTTGTGAAAAGGCTTGCGTTTTTGATCAAACTTTTCTTAAAAGTTTGCAATGGTAAAAACAGGATAGGTAACATCACTAAAATCTGGTTCTTGTGCTCATTTTTCCATTAGGTTCATAAATATTGGCTCAAATATATACTATCGGTTATATATTAATGGGCAACCTGTATCATTGTTTTTACGTTATCCGTTAGCGCCAGTGATTAATTACAGGTTAAAACAAGCCAGGAGGACTTTATTGTGAATCAGACCGATCAGACCATTAATTTACTCGAACCAGCGACCAGAGCATTTGTGGAAAATGCAAACAAGCAGGGTGGAACCCCAATCTACGAACTCTCTCCGAAAGACGCCCGTAAGGTTCTTTCCGATTTGCAGGCGGCTGAGGTAGCAAAATTACCCGCAGACATTGAAGATCTTAACCTCCCGACGGCCCCGGGGGACAGGTTTCGATCAGGATAATCCGGCCAGAAGGAAGCAAAGAGAACCTGCCAGCTGTGATGTATTTTCACGGCGGCGGCTGGGTATTCGGAGACGAAGGTACGCATGATCGGTTAGTTCGGGAAATTGCCATCGGAGCCAATGTTGCGGTTATATTTGTCAATTTCACGCCATCTCCGGAAGCACAATATCCGACACCGATCGAAGAGGCATATGCAGCAACAAAATACATCGCAGAGAACGGGAAAGATCTTAACCTGGACAGTTCAAAATTAATTCTGGCTGGCGACAGCGTAGGCGGAAATATGGCAGCAGCTGTTCTCTTGATGGCAAAGGAGAGGGATGGCCCGAAAATTGCCTATCAGGTGCTGTTCTACCCTGTTACTGATGCGAATTTCGATACCCCTTCATATCAACAGTTTGCAACCGGGATCTGGCTCACCCGTGAAGCAATGAAGTGGTTCTGGAATAACTATTTGCCCGATGAGGAAGCACGCAAGCAACCGACAGCATCCCCGCTGCAGGCTTCGATTGAGCAGCTCAAAGGACAGCCGCCAGCTCTTATCATTACTGATGAGAATGACGTCCTTCGCGATGAGGGTGAAGCCTATGCCCATAAGCTGATCCAGGCAGGTGTCAATATTACAGCCGTTCGATACCTGGGAACGATACACGATTTCGTGATGCTGAACCCACTTGCCGGTACACCTGCAACTTGCAGTGCAGTCGGACTGGTGAATGAGACTCTTAAGAGCGTTTTTGGAAGGTCGTAATAAAATAACTGTTTTTTCAATTTATTTTTTAATTTATTTTTTAATTTATTTCTTAATTTATTCTCTAATTTACTTTTCTATTTCTCTTTTATTTACTTTTTAATTTAATTCAGAGGTATTTGCGGCCTTTAAACTGATGCATTTTCTCAGGTTAAGTAATTCCGGATAGTCTAAACATCTGATATCTAAGCATATCATAATCTAACACGTAATGCATGCCGTACATGCTTGACGTAAGTTTGCGCAAGACATACGTATATATGAAGTATGTGGGACAATTGTACAATATGAAATCTCATTCTCAGTTTTAATTTAAGAGGTAAATCATGAAACCGAAGATTGATTCCACCAGTTTTGGTTCGATTACTGTAAATGGAGAGACTTATAAATATGACATACTCATTCGCCTCAATGGGCAGGTAGAGAAAAGAGAGAAAGAACTGTCAAAGGAACTATATGGAACCTCTCATAAAGTTTCGCTTGAGGAAGCAAAGTACATCTATGAGGAAGGAACAGAGAAAATCATTATAGGAACCGGACAGACAGGTTTTGTGAAACTTTCGGAGGAAGCTGAAGATTTTTTCAGGGAAAAGAAATGCGGCGTGGAGCTTTTTCCGACTCCCTGGGCAGTTGAACGCTGGAACGAGCTCGAGGGCAGAATCACTGCAATGTTCCATGTAACCTGCTAATAAAATGGGGATAAGGCGGTCAGGCAGGTAAAGGCAGATTATTCACAAGATAGATCGGCTCTGCTAGTATAGCCCTCCTTCCACGTCGTGCCCTTCTACCTGTGCCATTATATTTTGTTCTATTGTGTGTTTTTCACGTTCTTTCGGTTTAATTTCTTTTATGTTTATATCCATCTGGGGGAACGGAATTTCGATTCCTTCCCTGTTATATGCCTCAAATATGCCTGCTGTCAGATTATTCTTTACAGCTGGAAAGTCGCCGGTCTTTGTCCAGGCCCTGAGCTGCAAATTGACCGAGGAGTTAGCAAGTTCGGTAGTCACGACTGCGGGCTTGGGTTCCTGGAGGACAAGAGGGTGTGTTTTCATAAGATTGAGAGCTATCCCTATGGCTTTTTCAAAGTCCGAGGAGTAACTTATTCCTACGTCAACCGAAACTCTTCTTGTCGGCATACGTGTCATATTAATAATAGAACTTCCCCAGACAAGCTTATTCGGGATTGTTATGAGCTGGTTGTCAGGGGTCAGGAGTTCGGTTGACATGATCCCTACGGATCTTACCTTTCCTGTCTGTCCGTTTACGGTTA
>CAZSVY010000188.1:0-7041 GCA_964610495.1 uncultured Methanosarcinales archaeon | reverse complement strand
GCTTTTAAGGCTTATCTTGAGCCCAACCCAGACTGCCAGAGAGGCAAAAATGTCCAGACTCGTGTGGACAGCATCCGCAAGCAAAACTGTGCTTCCGGAGTAAATACCCACAGCCCCTTTAAGAAAAGCGAGGAATGCAAGCGCCAGAGTTGCGTTCCTGGATGCTTTAACCCCGAGTTTCAAGTTTTCCTGCGCAATCATTTGAAAATCCGTTTAAAGACGAGTCATCGCTTCATCCCATAATTTAGAATATTGAAGCTGTAGAAAATTAAGTATTTTTGGCACTCTCTGGAAGTCTCTCTGGAAGTAATAACTTGCGATTTCAGTGGTGGTGATGTTCCTCATGCCCGTGTTCAGTACATGAATTCTCAGCAGTTGCGTTCTGGAGTTTTCCTGCTTTCCAGGCCTCAAATGTATCTCTTACTGTGCCGCCCGCCCCCACAAAAACCTTAATTCCGTAGGATTCGAACATACTAACCGCCTTGAATCCAAGCCCGCCACATAGCATGATATCCACTCCATTCTGATTAAGGTATTCGGGTGGCAGTCCGACACCTCCCATGTGCTCACTGGTGTTAGGAATTACCGTAACTTTATCGGTTTCTGTATCTATTATGGTGTAAGTCGGAGCTTTTCCGAAATGCGGTTCAACAATTCCTTCCAGCCCGTTTTCATCTTTTGTAGGAATACTTATTTTCATAGAATCACCTGCATTTTTATCATTTTTATCAATCAGTGGCGTTTATTGATTGCATTGATCTGTATTCTCAGTGTTACACAACTGTTTAAGTTATTAAGATGCCAAGAATTTATGCCGTTTTTTACACATGGAGGAATGTGTCTGTTTCATAGATTCTGTTTTATTTAACTTTATCAAGATTAGTGCTTACATGTCTCTGCCCATTCCCTTCCCCATACCACCTCCTTTCATTCCCCTTCCCTTACCATCTCCCTTTTTCATGCCAAAGCCAGGAGTGCTATTGGGACTGCGGATTGATTGAAGTTCTCCAGCTTCATACTGTGTGATAGCCTCCCGAACTGTACCCTTTGCCCCGACCTGAACATCGATACCAAGCTCTGCGAAAATAGAAAAAGCATTGGGGCCCACCCCGCCTGTTAAGAGTACACCGACGCCTGCGTTTGCAATAGCTTCTGCTGCCTTGATACCAGCCCCGCCAGAAGCTGCTGCACCTGCGTTTGATATGGATTCTACAGATCTGGTTTCAGGGTCATAAATTATAAAGTAGCTGCATCTCCCAAACCTGGGGTCCACTTCGGAGTCGAGCCCTTCATCACTAGCTGTTACGCAAATTTTCATTCTTTTTACTCCGTCTGTTTCCTTTGTGACCATCTATGTCCAAAAGTTCTGGAATCCCATTTTCTCACATATGAGTGAAAGTATTTATACATTTCTATTAGAGTAGGAGTTATTACATTTATCCTGCGTTGCATAATTAGCTGTCAAAAAGAGATGCAGAGTAAGTCCGAAATATTAGATTCTTTTTGAAAAAAAGACGGATATCAGGAACTCAAACCATCAGGAGTTCCTCTATCAGAACCTGAACTTGTATCCTTATCGTGGGAGAACCCTAAGCTTTCAAGCCCTTAGATCTCGAATTTTGATTCAAAGATATATTTTTCCAATGGAATCTCAAAAAGAGTTTTTTGAAGGAGCTGAAAACAGCCCGGATGAAAATTGATCTTTAGACCTGTATCCAGCATCCACTATTGAATTCCTTATATCTCAGAAATCGGTCCATCCTCAGCCAGCTTCCCAAGGAAATAACCAGGTTTTGCAGCAATAATTTCCACGTTAGTATACTGGCCGGGTTTTAGATTCGAGCCGCTTATGACAACCGGGCGGTAGGAGTCCGTGCGGGTGAGAACATCTCCTATTTCCGTATATTTCGAGACAAAGGCCTGGCCTTTCCAGCCGATCAATGCCTGCTTGGATTCAAGCTTGATCTGCTCGCAGATTTTATGCAGGCCGTGGGAACGCTGAACGGAAATCCGGGAGTCAAGGTTTCGGAAGGAAAAAGCTTTCGTATGCGGGCGGGGAGAATATCTTGAAATATTGACCTTTTCGGGGCGGTATTTCTGTGTCCATTCGACAGTTTCTCTGAAATCTTCATCGGTTTCATCGCAAAAGCCGACAATTATGTCGGTGAAGAGAGAGAGGTCTTCGAAACGGGCACGGAACTTTTTAATGATTATGTCCACTGAATCCATTTTATGCAGACGGTTCATTTTCTTCAGGACCGGGTGGGAAGCGGACTGGATCGGAAGGTGAAGTAGTTTGAAGATTTTGTCGGAATCAAAAGCGTCTACCAGGTCATCGAGGATAGGAAGGACAGAGAAAGGGTTCATCATTCCTACCCTCACTTTGAAGTCCCCTGGGATTTCCGAGATCATACGCAGTAGTTCCGGAAGTTTGACTCCTGTATCCATTCCGTACTGGCTGTCGTCCTGGGAAGTGAGCCAGATTTCCCTGCACCCCTCTGCAACAGCTGCGCGTATATCTTCGACTATCTCATCCGGCGGAAAAGAGCGCAGTTTGCCTCTTGCATGCCTCACAATGCAGTAAGAGCAAGCGAAATTGCAGCCCTGGGAGATCTGGCAGATATGAACATTCGGATTGGAGCGTTCGCGCGGAACATTGAGGAAGCCCAGGGGTTCGGAAGTCCGGAGCTCAAGACGTGTTCCTCCTGGCAGGCCTTTCTTTTTGTTCTGTTCAATTGAGGAGAGAAGCTCACCAAGACGGGAAACCGCATTTACTCCCAGGATATGGGCTTCGGGATTTGCGTGAAGAATATCTTCAAGCTGCACCTCGGGCATGCACCCGGAAACGACTACCTGCACGCCTCGCTCACCCATCCTTCGGATTTTGTAGAGGATTTTTTGTTCTGTGGTGTACTTGACTGTGCAGGAGTTACAGATATAGACCTCTGCCTGATCGGCAGTCTCGGGACCCAATAGTTTGTGCCCGAGCCTTTCGATGCTTGCCTTCATAATCTCGGCTGATGCCTGGCTTGCCGAACAGCCAAAACTCTCAAGATAGACCTTCATATTCTGACTCTAAACTCTATGTTTTTTAATTTATATTTTTTAATTCTGTACATTTTAATTCTATACTTTTTAAGCCTATATTTTTAATTCTATGTTTTAAATTCCAGATTTTTAATTCTATGCTTTAAATTCCAGATTTTTAATTCCGGGTTTTTAAATCGGTATTTCTTTAAAATCCGCGTTTTAAAAAAGAACGAAAAAGAAGAGGATAAAGGGTTTACAGGTAGAGGGGAGTGTCCCGTTTATCCTTTATATAGATACTGTCTGTAAACCGGACAGCCCCGGATGCGCCCATTGAAATCGTGTGCACCCTTGCGTCTCCGCCGCCGAACAGATTGACTTCCCGCAGAAAATGGCCTGGAGTTACAGCTGTAGCTGAAAAGATCACATCATTCCCGGGTACAAGCTTATCGGTATCAAGGATATCGTTGAGGTTTTGGAAGTTAATTCCCATTTTTTCGAGCCTGGGCATTTTTTCTTCGATTTCTTCATCGATCTTGTCCTGGCTCTTCCCGTTTGCAACCGTGGGAAGCACAAGCCTTGCAAGAATCTTTCCGCCAAGGGTCTTGATTGCAGCCGCTGTGAGCACGGCTTCACCCGAGCCGCCTGCGCCCATTACCATATGAATGCCTGACCCGCGGATCGCAGTTGCAACCCCTGGCATGAGGTCTCCGTCGCTGATCAGCCTTACACGGGCGCCTGCTTCCCGAATCTCGGTTATTTTCTGGGCGTGCCTGGGCCGGTCAAGAATTACAACAACAAGCTCTTCAATACTTCTTCCGAGAGCCTTTGCGACTATCTCAAGATTATGCCTGACAGGGGCATCCAGATCAATTTTTTCACCAGGGTGGTCTTCTTCATAACGTACTACATCCGGCCCGACAACAATCTTGTCCATGTAAATATCAGGCCCGTGGAAAATTCCTCCCCTTTCCGCCATTGCCATAACTGCGACGGAACCAGGGCTGCCATCTGCGGCAAGGTTTGTCCCCTCAAGCGGGTCGACCGCAATATCGACTTCGAGATTCCCCTTTCCTGTGCCTACCTGCTCCCCGATATAAAGCATGGGAGCTTCGTCCCTTTCTCCTTCCCCTATCTTGATTATGCCTTTCATATCAAGCTTGTTCAGCATTCTTCGCATGGAGGCGACTGCTACCTGATCGGCAAAACTCTTATTTCCACGTCCCATCTGGTATGCTGCGGCAATAGCAGCAGCTTCGGTCACCTGAATAAGTCTGGGCAATAACTCACACTCAATAGGCCCTGAACAATCGATCATTTCTTCTACGGTCTTCGGATGAGGTATAATAATCAACTCCCATTTTCTGCTTGCGGATAACCTGCTTCCTGATAACGAAATTCTTTTTCGTCAATATACTCTGGATATTTATGTGATCTCTTAACACAATACTATATTAAAGAATCTATTGGCCGAACCGGAATCAGGTATTTATGTTATAAGCATTCATCAAAGAAAGTCCTGTATATAGAGGGCCTTCACGCATGCCTCAAAATAAAGCATACAGATAAGAAGTATAAAAAAATGGCTAAAAAACTCGGCTTGAAAATGCTAAAAAGCCTGGTTTAAGCTGCTAAAAGCCTGGATTAAAGCTAATGAGAAACCTTGAATAAAGCCTGATCTGAAGCATGACTTATAAAAGCCTGACCTGAAACACAGCTTAGAGCGTGATTAAAACAGCAGTTTTCTGCTCTATTACTTCAAGGGGAAACACCCGTGAGAATTCACTGTCTTCAACACCTGAAAAACGAGACCCTGGGAAACATAGGGGCCTGGATAGCCAGAAAAGGATACAAACTTACGAAAACTCTGCTGTACGAAGACTCACTTTTTCCCGACTCTGGAGAATTCGATCTGCTCCTGATAATGGGCGGCACCATGAGTGTCTACCAGGAAGAGGAGTACCCCTGGCTAAAGCCTGAAAAGGAATTTGTAAGAAAAGTGATCGGAATCGGAAAGCCCGTGCTTGGAAGCTGTTTTGGGGCTCAGATGATTTCCGAAGTGCTGGGCGGAAAAGTTACGGAGAATCCGTATAAGGAAATCGGCTGGCACAGGGTACGGTCTATGGAAGGGAAGAGCCCGGGCGAGAGAAGAATTTCGAAACTTCCATCCTGCATGTTTCCGGAATTTACGGGTTTTATGTGGCATAGGGACACTTTTGAAATTCCAGCCGGCGCAATAAAGCTTTTTGAAAGCGAGGCCTGCCCGAACCAGGGATTTATTTACAATGGAAACGTTCTTGGGCTGCAATTCCATCCCGAAGCCGACAGGCAGTGGATAAGAAACCTTATCAGGGATTCGGGGCACGAGCTTGTTTCAGGAAAATATATCCAGTCCGAAAAAGAAATATGCGGACAGGAAAACTCTTTTGAAAGCTCCAGAAACCTGACTTTTTCTCTCATGGACTGGTTTGAAGAAAAGTATAAACGAGAAAACTAGGATATCAAAAGGAATTGACGTGGGAGCGAGAAAGTAAAGTGTAAAAGAGAAGATGAGTTAAAAAAGAAAAATAAACTGCGAAAGAGAAAATAAGTTGGAAGAGAGAAAGTAAAGTATAAAAAGAGAAAGTAAGATGGAAAAAAGCTAAAAAAACTCCGAATTCAGCTTCGGATTACTTTTTACTTTACAAAATCTGCCAGCGCCACCCTCTCAATCACGAGTTCGGGGATATGTTCTTCCCCTGAGGCTTCAATTTCGGCATCTGTAACGCCGAACAGGAAAAGAATTTCCTGCCTTTTGGAACCCGAATAAGCAAGCAATTCGGAACAGGGCTTTTCGAGAACCAGTTTTCGGATTGCAGAGAGAGCCAGAACCAGATTGTCCATTTTACCAAGTAACACGAATACTGCATTGTTTTCCCCTTCACGCAGACCTATTGAAAAACTCCTCTCAATCTGCCTTTCTCCGGATGCATACCGCATAATCTCGATTCCGGGGTCTTTTGCTATATTTCTGCCCGCAGCGACTGCCCGGAGAGCTTTTCCCACTGCAAAATGAAGATGCCTTTCGCCTGCAATAAGGTCTGCGTTTAAGCCCTGGATAACGACTTCGTTTTCGGAAGCTATCGAATTTATTGTTTTTAGAAAGTCAGAAAGCTTCGGGATACTTACATTCCCGCAGATTACCTGGATTTCCCTTTGCATTTCCATATTCCTGCCATAGCGCGGGCTTTACAATAAGGATTTCGGTTGGAGGAGAAATTAGTGAGTAAAGGCTCATAAAATCCAGGAATACTTATTCTTTCAAACACGCGTCATTCTATTCAGTGAAATAATAGCGATTCTATCTGTATATTACCGGCATTGTCAGGATTGGCTGACCAATTTTTCTTTAACCTGATTAATTACTGGCATTTTTTTCACATTGGCGACATATTATTTAAGCTGGAATAATGGGTTTCAAGCAGAAAGGAATGACGAATAGACTTTATTCTATTAGTATATTGAACGAATCAGTGTATTCTTATGAAGCTCTACGGAATGAGAGAAAAAGCTAGAGAAAAATAATATTTCTGAGGAGATATGTATGAAACTCCGAATAAGTAGTACTGGCTTTTAATTAATATTGGATTCTTATTTATATTTCTCTAGTTATTATATTTATTAGATCACAAAATTCTGGTAATACAATTTGAAATCGCTTTCACAGGCATATAATTATCAGCATAATTAAAAGTGAAGATCGAAGGAATTTTCCAATAACCATTCTTTCACAGATGAGTCTGGATGGTTAACTGGAAAAAACAAAACTTATTTGATGCATCTGCCGATTGGAAGTGAATCAAAAAAATCAACAGCCTTCAAATTGTATCAAACTAAATAATAATTGGGAGTGTGGATAAATGGGAAAACAAATATCTGACAGAACGAAGAAGATACTGGGTATTTCTATCCTGGTCTTGCTTGTAATGTCAATGATGGTCACGGTAGTGAGCGCACAACCTACAAGGGGGCGAG
>CAZSVY010000187.1:0-5813 GCA_964610495.1 uncultured Methanosarcinales archaeon | reverse complement strand
GATTGGTCCCTGCGTTGTCACGGCTTCAAATGATGGGGCATCTTCCCCAATTAGTGGCATATGTATCTGCTCGTAATCGGTTTCTACCATATTCTCACCTGTAATTTTGCTTAAGGAGTTCCTGTATATGGAGACTGACTTTGAACTACCGGGAGTGAAAACTAAAAGCACTGCCTTTCCCCCTTCCCCAAAAGCAATCCTATATATATTTTCATTCTTATATATCTCTTCTCAAACTCGGAAGAAAGCTTTCTTGCGGGAAATTTTATTTTTCAAAGTCTCTCTTTTAGTTACATAGAGTTCAATAGCGGCAAAAATTAAAGCGTGTTTATTCCTAAAGAGTACATTTATCTTTTGAAAGTTATATTTATTTCCTTCCGGTTTATGCAGTACTTGAACTACTCCCGAAGGCTCTAATATCTTAAAATCAGCTTCGATTTTCTCCTGAAAAAAATGAACGTGTCTCTCTCAAGAATTAGACTCTTGGGTTGGATTTCTTCCCAGAGTCTTTTTTATTTAAAAAAAGTGAAAAAAAGTCTTGTAAGAAAGCCTTTATGCTTTAAATTATTTCTTGCTATCTTTTTTCAGGCATATAAACCAGTCAAGGCAGTACATGTTTTCTTCTGACTTAGCAAGTCTTTCTTTTACGGCTTCCATCGAATTGGGAGCTGGAATAATGACATCATCCCCAGGCTGCCAGTTAGCCGGTGTTGCGACTTTTTCGGCCGCATTTTTCTGCAGGGCGGTCACAATCCTCTTGATCTCCTGCATATTCCTCCCGGTTGACTGCGGATAGTAGAGTATTGTCCTGACTTTTGCCTCAGGATCCATAATAAATACGGCTCTTACAGCCTGGGTGGTCGAGGCTTTTGGCTGGATCATACCATATTTTTTCGCGACATCCATCTTCAGGTCTTCTATCACCGGGAACTTGATCTCGAGATTTTTCATCCCTTTATATTCGATTTTCTCTTCGATCCGCTTAAGCCAGGCAATATGGGAAAAGACGCTGTCTATGGAAAGCCCTATAAGTTCGGTGTTCATTTCCCTGAATTCTTCCTGCATACTGGCAAATGTCATAAATTCTGTAGTGCATACAGGCGTGAAGTCTGCAGGGTGGCTGAACAGGATGACCCATTTTCCTTTATAGTCATCCGGGAATTTGATCGTTCCCTGAGTTGTCAATGCTGTAAATGCGGGTGCATCGTCTCCTATCAGCGGCATACGTGTCTGTTCATATTCGGCTTCTACCATATTCTCACCTAGATTTTTAAGAGTATACTGTTTTGTCGGAATTTGGAAAACTGGCTTCGAGTCTCGGGGACTTAACCCTTAAAACGCTGCCCTTTCCCTTGACCTCCTCCATAAGTTATCTCATAGTTATTTTTATTGTTATAAATCTGTTCCGAGAAGCGGACAAAAGACTCGTATTTTTGGAAAATTTGTTTTTAAAATTTGTTCTTGTCCAAATTTTTTTCTGCAAAAACCTACTATACAATACTTTTTAATTAAGTTTTGAGCCGTTTTTCCGTCCAGACTTATTATTTTTCTACACAGAGTGTTATAAAGTCTTTTTTGGAAGATTCTCACTTTCTAACTTGTTTCTTTTTAAAAAGAAGTGTCTTACGCCCTTCTTCTGGAAAGTAATTTATGCTGGAAATCCTTTCTTATATGGGGATTAAATGAGGGAGTTTGTTCGGCCAAAGGTTGTGGTTAGTAGATGCCTTGGGTTTGACCACTGTCGATATAACGGAGATATAATAAGCAGTCCGATAGTGGCAAATCTCATGGAATATGTTGATTTCCTGCCTGTCTGCCCGGAAGTGGAGATAGGGCTCGGTGTTCCAAGAGATCCGGTAAGAATAGTTCTTGAGGACGGGGGACAGCGGCTTGTCCAATCCGGAGGCAGCAGGGATGTAACCGAAGTTATGGAGGCATTTTGCACTGATTTTCTCAATTCCGTAGGAGACATTGATGGTTTTATTCTGAAATACAGGTCTCCTTCCTGCGGCATTAAGGATGTGAAAGTTTACCCGACTGCAGCACTCAAGTCAGGGGCGATCGGGAAAACCTCAGGATTTTTCGGGGGGGCAGTCCTGAAGAAATTCCCTCATCTTGCCATCGAGGATGAAGGAAGGCTAAGGAATGCCCGCATAAAAGAACATTTCATGACCAAGCTTTTCATGCTTGCCGCTTTCCGAAAAGTAAAATCTGAAGGCCGCATGAGGGACCTTGTCGCATTCCATACCGAAAATAAGTATCTTCTCATGGCGTATAGCCAGGCAGAACTCAGGAAACTGGGAGCTATTGTTGCAAATAAAGAGAGTGGAATCTTTCGGGAACTGGTTTCTGAGTACGAAAGACATCTTTACAACGCCCTCTCCAGGCCTCCGAGGTACACTTCGAATATTAATGTGCTCATGCATGCCTTCGGACATTTTTCAGAAAAGCTCTCAAGCCAGGAAAAAGCGCTATTTTTTGACTGGATCCAGAAATACAGG
Source organism: uncultured Methanosarcinales archaeon (assembly GCA_964610495.1). Taxonomy (GTDB): domain Archaea; phylum Halobacteriota; class Methanosarcinia; order Methanosarcinales; family Methanosarcinaceae; genus Methanosarcina. The sequence continues at coordinate 3,312 of CAZSVY010000187.1, read as the reverse complement.
GAGGGAAAAACCTCTCTTTGCCCTGCAACTAATACTATCAGGTCATGGGCCGTGCGCTTTGAAGACCAGTACCTTACGAATCAGACCTTTTTTGAACCCTATCCGGAAGGCCTGATGGAAGTGGACCCTATAAACTCCCACTTCAGGGAAGACCTCTGGGAATGAGTGTCATAGAGTATGCAATTCTGGATGGGGGATAATTTATGAAAAGCGCAGCCACTTTGCTTTATTTCTTTTTACTCATTTATCTGGTCGAATTTCTCTTAACCTGGCCCTGCCCTGAAACTTCCGTGGATTCCGGCATAGGCGATACTGGGGAGAACCTGGTAGGAGTAAATGTTGTAAATTGTGAGCCTTGTAATGCCTTGATTACAGAGGAGTCGATTCCTCCCGGAACACCGTCCCGAACTTACTCATGGGACTACGAAGGTCACCGCTGGCAGTTTACTCTGCCTCTTGACGATGAACTTTATGAAACCTATAAATCCAGGACTCGAAACAGGGACTATGATCTGTTTGCTTCGGATCCTTATGATGACTGGTTAATTAAGGAGATTGCAGACGCTTTATTCTCTCTTTCAAAAATTTACGGGCTTGAGGAACGAAAAATTCCGGGCTTTTGTATTTCTTTTGTTCAGTCTTTAAAATATACCTCGGATCTTGAAAGTTCAGGCTACGACCAGTACCCCCGTTTCCCTTATGAAACTCTTTATGAAAACGGCGGGGACTGTGAAGATACTTCAATCCTCTCCGTAGCAATTCTTCAGGAGATGGGTTACAATGCCGTCCTTCTGGAACTCCCCGAACATATGGCTCTAGGGATAAAGTGCAATCCTGAGCAGAAGGGCAGGAGCTTCGAGTACGAAGGCGGCAATTACTACTATCTGGAGACTACAGGCAGTGACTGGCAGATCGGGGAAATTCCCGAAGAATATGCAGACCAGCCTGTACAGATCATCCCTGTTTACAGAAGACCCATGATTAATCTTGATTTCAAAGCGCAATGTGAGTACTCAAAAAAAGAAGGGGTTGTCGATGTTAGTGTCACTGTAAGCAATGTGGGTTCGGAAAGAGCTGAAAATACAACCGTTTACGTTGCCCTTCAGACTGAAGATAAGCTCTCTTTCTGGGATGAAATTGAAAGTTCTCCAGTTGCGATTGGGCCGGAAGAAGTTTACAATTACACTGCGAAAGGTCTTACGGTTCCTGCAGGGGAAAAATTCAGGGTATATGTGCAGGCGTTCGGGGAGAACCTGGTATCTGAAGATATAACCAGCGAGTGGGCCAAAATCTGAGAACCTGAGTCTCTGGCATGTCTTTATAAGAAAAGGAATTGCGACGTAAAAAAGCTAGCCTAAAAATTAACTTATACCTGGAAACTTACGGAGATTCTCAACAAATTTCTTAATCCCCGGAGTTACTTATAAATCGAATCCAAGCAATCTATTATTACAATCCTTTTAAAAACAATCCTTTTAAAGTTAGGGGTGGTCAAATGAATAAATTGTATAGATCAAAAAGGAACAGGATTATTGCAGGGGTATGTGGTGGGATAGGTGAATACTTTAAAATTGACCCTACGATTGTAAGGCTTTTATGGTTGCTTATCACCATAGTGGGTGCGGGAACAGGTATAGTTGCCTATATAATAGCATGGATTATAATTCCTGAAGAGCCCTGAAAAACCGGGTAAAAATTTTAAATTTTTTATGAGAAATCTAAAACCTGGAAAAATTAACATTTTCTCCTACATATCCCGCAGCAGAGTTCGTGAAATAGTGCTCCCGAAATCCAATCCTCGGGAGATTCACTATTCTCTGTTAGCTTAAAGCTTAAATGGTTTTACTGGTTGAAAAGCTGGTCTATAAACCATTCGGGATCGAACTTTTTCAAATCTTCGTAACCCTGTCCTGTTCCGAAAAAGAGAATGGGCTTGCCTGTGATATAGGCAATTGATATCGCAGCTCCTCCTTTGGCATCAGCGTCTATTTTTGTCAGAATGGATCCGTCAATTGGCACAGCTTCATTGAACTGTGCAGCCCTCTCAACGGCATCATTTCCTGCAACAGCTTCGTCTACAAAAATTATAAGATCCGGAGTGCTTACCCTGCAGATCTTTTCCATCTGTGACATAAGGTTAAGGTTAGTATGCATACGACCTGCCGTATCGGAAAGCACGAAATCGATTTTATGGGCTTTTGCATACTGCACGGCATCGTAAATAACTGCCGCAGGATCGGCTCCAGGCTGATGCTTGATCATTTTTACTCCGAGTCTGTCGGCATGGATACCGAGCTGGTCAATGGCACCTGCCCTGAAAGTATCTCCTGCAGCGAGAACTACCGAGTAATCCGATTTGAGCAGCCTGTGTGTCATTTTCGCAATGGATGTTGTTTTTCCGGTCCCGTTAATTCCAACAAAGACAATATGGACAGGTTTTTCCCTGTTTCTTACATACTCGTCAAAATCAAAAGTATTGGCAGACACAACATCCAGAATGGCTTTTTTCAAGGCTTCCTCTACAATCTCTCCGGTATTGCTGCCAATGCGTTTTGTGGTACCTGTGAGCTGTTTTTTCACGGACTCCACAATTGCCTCGGAAACCGAGAGGGCAAGGTCGCTTTCAAGGAGCCCCATTTCAAGCTCCCAGAGAGGCTCTTCCAGGTCTTTACTGTCCAGATAGACCTCCCGGTTAAAGACCAGGGCCTTTGCTTTCTGTGTAAATCCAACTTTCGAGACTCTTTTAAAAAAGGACTTTTTTTCTTCAGGTACTTCTTCCTCAGGTTTGCTCTCTACCGCCTTCTTTCTCTCTTCAAGTTTTTTCCTGTATTCGGCCTTTTTCCTGTCTTCAATCCCAACAGTTGAAGGTGCAACCGTTACAGGTTTTACTTCTACGGGTTCGACTTCGTAATCTTCCTCTTCCAGGGGCGTTTCAAGAGCTTCTTCTTCCGGAATGGGCTCAATATCCTCTTCAAAGCCCTCTTCGGCCTCAGGTGCAGGTTCGACTACAGGTTCGATATCTACCGCTTTGTCGTCAATGGTTCTGCTGAGCGCCTTTTTAAAATTCCCAAGTTTCTCTTTGAATTTGTTGAACACAGGATCCCATCCCAAAAAATTCAATAAAAAAATAGGCAGTTAATTCAAAATAAAAGTTCGTCTCAAATAGGATTTTGAGTTCCATCCCTTCTTTATCTGAGCCAGGTCTTTTCAGGCCTGGCCAGGTTGCTGAAGCCTTGCAGCCTCGGATTCCAGGGCCTGCATACCCTGTACATAGTTAGTCAGTGAAGCATTCATCTGTTCGAGAATTTTCGT
>CAZSVY010000186.1:0-4695 GCA_964610495.1 uncultured Methanosarcinales archaeon | reverse complement strand
GGAACGTATGTAGACCCTCTAAAAGCTCGCTTTACAGGCGTTGTGCCTGCAACGGCGAAAAGGATTGTCCAGTGCGGAAATACTTCCCTGGAACTTGCAAAAGACCTTGCCCTTGATCCCGACTACCTCTTATACCTCAATGAGATGAAGAAATCGATCCTTGCAAATCATATCATGTTTGCCTCGTCCCCTATATTCGCAGCCATCTACATCCAGGAAATAGCCCTATGGAATGAAGGGATGCCACTTGAAAAGTATAACGCAAACCTTGAAAGATCAGGTATCCAGCCTATCCCGCAAAAACTGCAGGAAAGCATTATTGAAAGAAAATGTGAAAGGGATATCCGCGAACCTGGAAAAAGTCTGGAGATCATGGAGTCTAACTGGGGTTTTATTACTACTATTCAGTGCAGCGGTTGTGATACCTGTGTGAAAGGATGCCCGGAAGAGGCCCTTTCAAGAGAATACGAGAGTTTTAAGATCAATACTGAAAAATGTCTTGGTACTGCCTGCAGAAGATGTGAAGAAAGGTGCCCTGAAAAGAAGTTCTTGATAAGTGATTTTAAGCTGGAACTCCCGGAATCCGTGAAGATTGAACAGTAACCTGACAACAGTAATTTTACTCAGAAAACTTAAAATAATTATCCAACCCTGAATCGACATAAACTTTTTACAGATTCCACGATATCCAGCTCTATCCAGAACTTCTGGATAAAACTGATATATCGCAGGCAAATATTTAATCAGGAGTCAGAGCCCTTGTTCCAGACCGAACCTATAATCTACCTGCAATCCCTTGGAAACGAATGGCTTACATTCCTCATGATTCTGATAACTACAATGGGATCTTCCTCGTTTTTAGCTGCCATAACAATTATCACCACTTTTGGGGTTGACTTTAAAAAAGGTTTCCTTCTGTACCAGCTACTGCTCTGGACAGGCCTGGCAACTGAAGTTCTGAAGGCGCTGATCGCATTTCCAAGGCCGGATTTTGTAGATAATAGGGTTCTTAACCTGGAGTCAGGAATGAAAAATACGTCGCCTTTTAACGGAGAAGGGCCGGGAGGCATTTTCGAGCTTCCAGACAAAGAAATCCTTAGATCATTCCGCCTTCAAGAAGCATTTACCAATTCGCCTTTTGGTTTTCCTTCAGGGCATGTCTCGCTTACGACTGCGCTCTGGGGAGGAATCGTTATTATTTTCAACAGCAAGATAACTAAAATGCTTACTCCTCTGGTAATAGTAATTGTAGCTTTTTCAAGGATGTACCTGGGAAGACACTTCTTAGGAGATGTACTTGGAGGGGCTGCTATAGGATTAATTTTCCTGGTAATCTTTGCTCGTTTCCTCAAAAGCCCTCTGAGAGATGATGTATTCAAAAAAGAGAATTTCGGACTTACTTTGAAGCGCAAGAATCTACTTTTCTTTTCCTTAATGTTTGTTGTTCCCATTCTATTTACAGCCCTGTCCCTGGTAAGTTCCGAGATAGCAGGATTATTCCTTGGCACAAATATTGCATACATGATGATCATACGACAGGGAGTTCCGAATGATGCCGGAAGTGCAGCACAGAGAACTGCAAGGGTATTTATAGCACTCCTGCTATTCGGAACCTCCAGTCTTATCCTTGACTTCATGTTTAAAACATCCGGAGCGACCAATTACCTTGACTTTACATTAATAGAGTTTTTGAAAAACTTCATCCTCGGACTTACAATCTGGATTTCAGTAGCTACTTGCACAAAGCTCGAACTCTATAAAATAGATAAGGAGTTTGTAAACATCTCAGACGCTGAATGGAATTGAGGGTAGTCATAAAAACCTGACCGAGGTTATTAAGAGTCCTCAAGGACCGGATTAGCCGGCCCTTTTAAAATTGTAACCACAGCACCCATGTTGAGGTTTATAATATGCACATCCTCCAGTTGAGATTTACAGACTGTGTTTTCATCCGGGCTGAGGTTTATGGATTATACCTTCATCCTGGTTGGGAGTTTACAGCCTGTGCCTCCATAGGTTGAGGGTTTACAGTTTTCGCCCCAAACGATACGCTGTGGCCAGACCTGCAACTGCAAGCCCGAACTCAAAAGCCGGAGTTGATTCAGGTGCGGTGGTATTTCCCTCAGTTCCAGGCTGCTCAGCTTCAGGTACTTCTTCGGTTTCTGTGAGATTTTCCGTTCCTTCGGGCACCAGGTCTATTATGATTTCATGCTCCGAGAAGCGTGGAATATAGATAGCCATCGTTGCTGTTCCGTTTTCCTCAAGCAGGTAGTAAAGCGGAATGCCTCCATCGACAAAGAGTTCATCGATGCTGCCTGCCTTTTCTATCACTGCGCCGTCATATCTGAACCTGAGGCGCTCGGGCCTGGAAAGGTCAAGGGTTTCATTATCCAGGTTTACGGTAATTACTCTGGCTTCGGGAGCTTCGGATGCGATCCCGAGCACGATGCGGTTTCTATCTCTCTCCCTGACCTGCAGGTTAACAGGAGCATAATTAACAACAGAGACCTGCTTTCCCCGGAAAACGGCCTCGACTCCTACCTTTCCTGTTACAATTTCCCTGGCAAGCACCTGATGCATGTGGGCGTGTTCAGGACTGAGTTTACGCTGGTTTTGCATGAAGGCATCTGGCATTGAGTTTGCCCTGAACATAATTACATTATTTTTCGCAAGGTTAACCGTAATTTTATCGCCCGAAAGCCAGGCATCAAGCCCGCTGAGGGTTTCTTCGGGATCTGCAGAAAAAGGATTCATGAAAACAACCAGATAGCCCTCGAAATTATTCTTGGTAATTTTTATGGGAGCCGGATTCTCGGACAGGTTTGCAGTTCTCTGGTCAAGACTTGCTCTTACTCCATCTGCCAGGTCGAAAGTAACGGTTTTGTTAGCAAAGGCCCTTACCTGGAGGATTCCCGCTGGAGAATCTTGCAGAAAGATCTGGCTGTCAACGCCCTGGTAAAAGGCTGTGGCCCCGGTTATCTTTTCATCCAGATAATCAAAATCGGAAACTGTGACGGAATCAAAAATCGGATCTCCATCTGCAGCAAAATTCTCTATAACTCCGCTCTCATTGAAATTGAAGGTTGTGAAGTTCCCATAGGCAAAACTGCCCTGATGCATAAAAAACATTCCATGGCTGGCGCCGGCTCTTATCGTTCGAATAGCCTGCTGGCGCATTATAAGCCGTTCTCTTGCATTTAGAGAGGGATGCATTCGGGTCATATTCATGACCATGTAACTTGCAATTTCCTGACCTGAAACCCCATACTGTTCTTCAATCTCAAGGATGGGTAGCCCTGTATCCAGATCGTCGGGAAGCCCCAGGTCAGAAACAGCATCTTCAACCGGGACTCCAAAAGTATCCGAGACTTCTTTGAAAGTTTTTGACCCGAAACCTTCAAACCTGCTGTCATACTGCTCAAAACCATTTCCGTGCATCATCGGGCCCATTCCGGACCCCATACCCTCTCCCCTGCCCATCTGGGCATACGCAGGGGATATAATAACTAAAGCGAGCAAGAAAGCACATAATACAGATACGTCCAGACGTTTCTTATTCAATTTCAGATTCCCCCTAATAATAGAAAATCAGTAAACCCTGAAATCCAGAAGCTATCCCGGAAAAAACTCCTGTATATAATGATCCCAGTATACCTTATAATTATATTCTCATACAGTGGTTGTAAAGCCCGGCTGAAACCTGTAGAGTTAAATAAGATCATATCCACTTGCTCAGGGACTGACTAAGAGGACTTTTCGCGTCCTTTTGTCCTATATCCTGGGAAAAGTTTATATCTCAGAACCTGAGGGGGATCATATATATTATATGAAGACTGAAATAGAGTTAATAGATCTCAGGCACAACAGATAGAAGCAGACTAAAAAGTCGCGGTAAGGCTCTATAATGCATCGGTTATAGAGGCCGGACGAGCCGAACAGAGTCAAAAAATATAAAATCATAACGAAAAATGAAAAAATCCCGGATTATTGCAATTTAATTTACCTGTAACCGTTCATAAGGAATAACTTAAATAATGCTTTTAACTATTGAGCGTATTCACAATTCACTGGAGAAATAACTAACCAAAAACCGCAACCTGTCGGTTGCAATCAGTGAAAAAGACCTGAGGGTCATTTCATCGTGGAAAGGGTTTCCCACGGCATAGAGCTTATAATCATATCAAAACAGAGAGGACGACATTCATGGATTTTGAAAAATTAAGACACGGGACCGAACTTATCAAGCGGGGCTTTGCAAAGATGCAGAAAGGGGGTGTGATTATGGATGTTACAACTCCAGAACAGGCCAGGATCGCAGAAGAAGCCGGAGCAGTTGCTGTTATGGCCCTTCAGGCTGTCCCTGCTGATATCAGGAAAGCAGGCGGGGTTGCGCGGATGGCCGACCCTGAAATTGTCCAGCAGATCATTGATACGGTTACAATCCCTGTAATGGCAAAAGCCAGGATAGGACACTTCGTCGAAGCCGAAATCCTGGAAGCCCTGGGTGTTGACATGGTGGACGAATCCGAAGTCCTGACCCCTGCTGACCCCTATTTCCATATAGACAAAACACAGTTTACCGTGCCTTTTGTCTGCGGGGCCCGAAACCTCGGAGAAGCTCTCCGAAGAATTAACGAAGGGGCAGCTATGATTCGAACGAAAGGAGAGGCCGGAACCGGAGATGTCAGCCAGGCA
>CAZSVY010000185.1:0-19499 GCA_964610495.1 uncultured Methanosarcinales archaeon | reverse complement strand
GAAGGTTTTATCTTTTGGTTCGTCGGAACTCATATCAAAATTTCCTGTTCTGCCTTTTAGAGTAGACCCTGCGGATTCTTAAGTGCCCGCGTTCGGTATTTACTTAAATCTGTTGTTCGTTTATGATCTATACATCTGTCCTTTATGGCTTTTATAGCCTCTCCCCGAAAAACCCTGGGAAAAGTTCCGAAAAAGAGAACAGAGAGAGAAAAAGCAATATCTATAATGTTCAGAAAAACAGGCAGGCCCGGAAAAAATGGAAGAACTTGAGACGAGCAGTACCGGAATTCGGAAAAATACGGAGTGGGTTTATCCCGGAGCTCTGAAAGCCGTGCTTTTTGATATGGACAATACTCTTTTTGACTTCGTAGCCGCAAAACTCGAAGCTTGCAGGGAGATTCTCTCATATATTGGAAGGGAAAAAGGGGATATTGCCAGGGAACCTTCGGAGCTTTTCGGGTATTTCCTGAGAGGAACTTACGGTTTTGAAGACTACGAAAATATTCGAGACTACATGCAGGAAAGAAACCTTTTTACAGCTCAGAGCTACAGGGAGTGCTGTGAGATATATGAAAGGGAAAAACTGCAAAACCTTGAACTCTATCCAGCTGTAACGGATACTCTTGATAAGCTTAAGGGGCTGGGCTTAAAGCTTGTGGTTATAACGGATGCCGATAGGCATCATGCTCTGGCAAGGCTTACAAAAGTCGGGCTCCTGAATTACTTCGATCTTCTCGTGGCTGCGGATATGACAGGCACAAAAAAACCAGATCCTGCACACTTTCTTTTTGCGCTTGAGGCTATCGGGATAAAGCCCGGAGAAACCCTGGTAGTCGGAGACAGCATCAAAAGGGATATGGCACCTGCCCGCAAACTCGGATTGAAAACCGCATATGCTTCCTACGGGGACTGGAGACCTGGAGAAGAAACGGATCAGTGCTTTGATTTCAGGCTCAATACATTTTCGGATTTGCTTGAAATATCCAGACTTTGAGCAGGCTTGATCGCAAACTTTTTCAAAAAAAGTTTGATCGCAAGCCTTTTCAAAAAAGGCTTGAGCGAAAACGACGAACGCCTGTATTAAGAGATACTTATAATCCCCAAGCCCTATCCGGCGTGATCAAGCGGCGTAACGCAAACCTTTTCAAAAAAGGTTTGATCGAAAACGTTAAATGGCGTAACGGCGTGATAAACCGGCGCAACGCAAACCTTTTCAAAAAAGGTTTGATCGAAAACGTTAAATGGCGTAACGGCGTGATAAACCGGCGCAACGGTTTGCAGAAAAGAAAACTTTCGGAGAAAAGGAAACTTTTGGCCGCCAGTCTTGAAATCCCGGAAAGGAATTTTCGGCTAACGGCTTTTTCTGGCTCTGGGTCTTTGACACGTATGGAAAAACCTGAAGTCTGGCTACTCAAAGGAGATCGGAATATATCGGATTTATATCGACTGCCCTTTCGTAGGCTTCCATTGCTTTCTGGTGTTTCTTAATCCTGTCGTATACAATACCTTTACCAATCCAGGCTTTTGTAAAACTGGGATTGATATCGATAGCTCTCTCAAAAGCTTGAAGTGCCTCTTTGTATTTCTCCAGGTCTCTCAGGGCAATTCCCTTATTATACCAGAACCGGGCATTCTCGGGATTTGTTTTTATCTTGGTGTCAAAAACTTCCACGGCTTTTTCAATATAAAGTCTTGCCTCGTCGTGCTTTCCAAGCCAGCGGAGAGCCACACCCTTGTTATAAAGGGCTTTCCCGTTCGCAGGGTTTAATTCAAGAGCCCTGTTAAACGCGCTAATGGCTTCTTCAAAACTCTTTATCTTGCAGAGTCCCATGCCTTTCTTGCACCATTCGCTTGCGCTCATGGAGCCCATATCATAATTCTTTTCATAAAGGCGGATAGCCTTCTCAAAATCATCCATGGCATCTTCGTATGCCCTCATTTCCCTCAGAGCCATTCCCCGCCTGTACCAGACTTCAGGGTCCTCAGGAGCGAGATATATAGCCCGGTAGTAAGCATCCAGAGCTTCTCTATACTGCATAAGACCTATAAGCAGTTCAGCTTTGGAATACCAGGTCTTCGCATCCGAAGGATTGATCTCAAGGGACCTGTTAAGGGCATCGAGAGCTTCATCATATTTGAAAAGGCTTTTCAGGACCATCCCTTTGCTAAACAGGATTTTTGCATTGTCAGGGCTTATTTCCAGAGCTTTGTTGTATGCATCCAGAGCTTCTGCGAATCTTCTAAGCTCATGGAGTGCAGCACCTTTATTGTACCACTCGTTCGAAGTCATCACTCAACCACACCTTTTTTCGATTACGTTTTTCCACCGTTTACCACATCTACTCTAGCAATAATAAAATATATGTCTTCAGAGCGTTAAATCAATTTTGTACTTTAGCTCCGTATCAAAAATAAGGACATATCTACAGTTTCACATTATGATTTACGTTTTGAGGACACATTTTGAGGACAATTTACAGTTACACATGATAACTTATGTTTTGCTCTTTTTTAAGGATTTTGAAATATTCCTATACTTTATTATTTTAAAAATGAAGTTTTCAAAGTACTGGCAAAAATTAGATAAGGTAAGACAACTTTATACTATGTTCTTTCAAATTATTATTCAAATTAATAAAAATATATTTATTTTAGTCTCAAGTTCTTCCTTCCTTCCTCTATATAATCCATAATTTTGCCCTGACCTGGAAATAATTGATCCATAAAGTAAAACCGGAAAAATTCGGTAAGTTCGATCTCGGTAAAAGTTGGAACTCCCCCTCTCACGGCCTGTCATAAGTCTGATTATTAGCTTTTCACATTGAGAACTTGAAGATCTTCCAATGTTAGGAGACTTAGTTTAGGACCAGAGACTTAGTTCAGGACCGGGTTCTTTTCTTCACAGCTTTTAATCTCCTGAAAGCGTATTCTAAAGATCTTTACGAAAATAATAGATATGATTATCCTGGGGATTCCCACAAGGGAACTAAATTAATTAATGCAGTTTAGGAAACTCTTAATGTATTGACAAAAATATTTAATAAGGTGTCTAATAAAAACATTCAATAAAGAGATTAATAAAGACTTTTAGCAGAAACTTAATAAAGACGTTTAGTAAAAACATTTAATAAAGGCGTTTAGTAAGGATGTTTAATAAAGACATCGAAGAATACTTCTGACACGCCTGGAAAGATAAAAAATTTTCGAAGGGATGCCCTAAAAAGATTTGGCTTTTCAGAGCAGTTTTTTCAGTTTGCAAAACCTCAAAGTAAAAAGGAATTCATTTCTTGCTATAAACCGGTTTTCGAGTTATATATGAGCACGCCTTAAAATCATTCCCACTCTGGCTCTAAGTTCCACAGGGTTAAAAGGCGTAGTAACATAGTCATCGACTCCCGACTCGAAGGCTTCAACCCTGTTTTTCACCCCTCCTCTTTCACTGAGCACCATCACCGGGATCCACCAGTACCTTGAGCTGGTTCTAAGCTGCTTGCATATTTTAAAACCTTCAAGCTCTGCAAGCCCTGTATCCAGCAGGACAAGGTCGGGTTTTTCAGTCTTTACGGCTTCAAGTGCGGAAAAGCCGCCAGGAACTTTGACAACATTATAATTTTCAGCTTCAAGCGTAGCCTTAATATTGGGGGCACTGCTTCCATTACCCATAATCAGGATTTTCTGCCTTGTATCTTTGAAATTTGCAATGCGGGTTTTTACCAGTTCCTCCGGAACTGAAAGAGTAGAGGCAATATCCCCTTCAGTTATTTCGGGCTGCGCTTCAATCAATTTCAAAATTTCATGATCAAGATTTTTATTATCCATCACCCTCCATCACCATACAGTATACATTTTCTTAGGTATTAAACATTTCTCAAATTCTTTGGAACAGACGGTAATTTAAATTTAATACAGTATAAAGAGAACAGAGTTATCCAAATATTTAGAAGAATTTTTATGTATCGCCGGCTTAACCAATAAGCAGATAAGTTTATAACCGTAAATAGCAAGTTAATATTGGAAATAAGAATCACTTACGGAGAACAGCCACCTCTGAGATGATAACAATGGACCCACTGGAAAAAATCTTCGGAAAAACCGCACAAATGACAGTACTCAAGAACCTGATCGAACACCAGAACGAATCAACCTACCTTTCGGGGATAGCTGAAGAAACTGGCCTGTCTCACTCCAGCGTATCAAGGGTTATCACCCCTCTGATTGCGTCAGGCATTGTCATAGAAAAACCCCTGGGAAAGCAAATCCGGACTTTCCAGCTCAATATGGACAGCGAGGCAACACGGCTGATTATAGATTTCTACAACAAAATCAACCAGATGCTGGAATAAGCCTGCGGAAACAGGAGCGCGAAAAAAATAGAAAATAAGGGGCAGAACAGGTTTACTGTCCCGTCTTTTAAAATTTACGGACAATTAAATTTTAAGGCAATTTCAGCCGAAAAACCTTGATTCGGATAGTTTTCATGTAGTCTCTTTTTTGAAGCTTTCTATGTACTCATTTGCAGCAGTAGCTGCGAGTGCCCCATCTCTAACGGCTGCCACAAGCTGCCAGATAGGTGTGTCGCGGCAGTCCCCCACAGCATAAATCCCTTTCTGCGAGGTTTCAAGGAAGCGATCCGTCCTGATAAAACCTCCTTCATCCTTTTCCACATCAATAATTTCAGTGTTCGGATGGATGCCCACGTAAATGAAAACACCGTCCGTAGCCAGTTCGCGACGTTCTTCGGTTTTGAGATCCTTAAAGATTACTTTTTCAACTCTTCGAATATTTCCGCTGCTCCCCAGGATTTCCAGGATACATGAATTGAAAATGAATTCAATATTCGGAGTCTCAAAAGCCCTATCTTGAAGAATTTTTACAGCTCTCAACCGGTCTCTCCTGTGAATAATATACACCTTCCGGGCAATCTTTGAAAGGAGAAGGGCATCCGTAATTGCCGAGTTGCCGCCTCCGACCACTACAACGGTTTTATTTCTAAAAAAAGGCCCGTCACAGATGGCGCAGTAGGAAACCCCTTTACTGATGAACTCTTTTTCTCCAGGCACGTTCAGATGTTTGGGATTTGCGCCTGTAGCAATTATGACAGCTTTTGATTCAAGGTCTCCACTGTCCGTAGAGATTATTTTTTTATTCCCTTCAGCGTGAACAGAAAGGACTTCGGTTATCTTTGTTTCTACCCCGGCTTCCTGAGCATGGCTTTTATATTTTTCCATCAACTCAAGCCCTGAGATCGCTGGAAAGCCAGGGTAATTTTCCACTACATCTGCAAGCGCAATCTGGCCACTAATTTCGCTTCTTTCAAGAATCAGAGTGTTAAGTCCGAAACGTACGGCATAGATGCCGGCTGCGAGCCCTCCAGGCCCTCCTCCTATGATAATCAGGTCGTACATACTTGCCTCCTGAGAAAAACAGTCCCGGAAAAATGAACATTTTTGGAATTAACTCAGCTAACACGGGCTATAGCTTCGGCTTTTTTCGGAAGGCCTGTAAAAGCTAACTCCCCATCAATAATAGTCGTAGGAACCCCTACTATGCCGTATTTATCTATCAGTGCCTGGCCCTCCGGAGTTTCCACATCTATTTCCTCGTATTCAAAGTCATACTCGGATTTCAAATCTTTCCAGAGTCTACGAGTTGCCGGACAGACAGTACACCAGCTGGCGTGAATAAGCATAACTTTAACCATGATAAAACCCCTCTAAAAACTGCAGTCATAAGCCATTGTAGTATTAATTTCCAGATATAAATAAGTTAAGCGTGCCCGTAAATTAAGAAAATAAAGACTTATTATTACCCGGATTTATCCGAACAAAAAGTTTAAGCCAGGAGGGCTCTTAAAGCGGGCTATGCTTACATTTATAGGCCTGGGCCTTTTTGACGAATATGACATTTCTTTAAAGGGACTTGAGGCTGTCAGGGAAGCTGACCTGGTTTATGTGGAGTTCTATACATCCTGTCTTATGGGTACGAACCTTGAAAAAATGGAGAAGCTCTACGGAAAGAAAGTCTTTTTGCTTTCAAGAGAGGATGTGGAGCAGCATCCTGACTGGCTCTACGAGGCAAGGGACAGGAAGCTCTGCTTCCTGACTGGGGGAGATACAATGGTCTCCACAACCCATGTAGATTTGCGCCTGAGAGCTGAAAAGCTGGGAATCGAGACCCGCCTGATTCATGGGGCTTCCATTGCTTCGGCTGTTTCAGGGCTTACAGGACTGCAAAACTATCGTTTCGGGAAATCTGCAAGCATTCCTCACCCCTATGAAAGCAGGAGAGGCACAAGAGTGATCTCGGAAACTCCTTACGATATTATAAAGCAAAACTCGGAACTTGGTCTGCATACTCTGGTCTTTCTGGATATAGATCAGGAAAAAGGCTACATGACTGTAAATACTGCACTTGAACTTCTCCTGGAGGTTGAGAAAAAAAGGGGAGAAGGGGTTATGCACGGAGCTGCTGCAGTAGGAATAGCCAGGGCAGGCTCGGAAAAACCGATCGTAAAAGCGGACTATGCAGAAAAATTAAAAGACTTCGATTTTGGAAGACCTCTCCACATCCTTGTAATCCCCGGAAAACTGCACTTTCTTGAGGCTGAAGCGCTTGTGAAACTTGCAGCAGGCCCAATCGGATTTATGAAAGAAGTGGAGTAAACTATGAAGAGGTAGAGTAAAGAGAGAATAATATTGCTAAGATATCTCCGGTGATCAAAATGCCTGCCGATCTGGATGAAAAAGTCAAAAGATACGAAGACATGTTAGAAAGAGCACTACAGAAAGCTAAATATGCTCCAATCCAGGGATCCCATATGTATGCAGTTGCAAAGGATTATTATACGATGGCAGAAGCCTATTATAAAGACGGGGTATATTTTCTGGAGAATAAAGACCCTGTAAATGCCCTGGCCTCTTTCAGCTATGGTCACGCCTGGCTTGATGCGGGAGCAAAACTCGGGGTTTTTGCAGTCGATGACGAAACGCTTTTTACTATATAAAACAGGAAAACAAGATAAAGTAGAAAAAAGATCAAAAATACCCGAACTCTGATACCAGGGAGAAGGTGTACAGACCTCAATCGGAAGGATTAAAGTTGCAGAGCTAAAAATTAAAAACTTAACTGAAAAACCATATAAAAGTAAATATAATACTATTCTATTTGAAGCAGAAACAATTTATATACTTTATTCTATTCTTTAGGTTCTGTAAAAAACTTTCCCTGATCGGGAAATCTTCTTGAAAAATGCATATAACTGAATAATTATGGTGGACGATAATGAAGAACTTCCATGTGGTACTTGAAGCAGCTTGGTTGGTTAGAGATGTAAAGACGGCTGATGATGCTATAGGGGTCGCGATTTCGGAGGCTGGAAAACGCCTGAACCCTAAACTGGATTTTGTAGAGGTTGACGTGGGAACTACGTCCTGCCCGGTGTGCGGTGAGCCTTTCAGCAGTGTTTTCATAGCAGCAAACACCGCTCTTGTAGGCCTTATTTTTGAGATGAAGGTTTTTGACGCCGAGTCTGCCGAACACGCGGAAAGGATCGCAAAATCCGTTATAGGGAAATCTCTCAGGGACATTCCGTTGACAGTTGTTGAAGTGACCGAATTCGAAAGGTCAGCCGAGAAGGGCGAACAGCAGCAGAAGAGTAAAACAGGCAAATAAACAGTTTTTTCCCCAGAGCCTGTCAGGAATAGAAAAAGAGATTATGCTGCGGCTAGTTATGCCTCTGGTTTTTGTTCAGGCCTGACTTGAAGAGATGCACGGCTAAAAATAGGCCTTCGGTGAGAAAAGAGTGCTTATCATTTAATAGAAGCCATCAAAAAGCAAGTTTTATCTTTCCGGCAGGCTTGACTTTAAAGTCGTATCGAGCTCAAAGACCCGGGCTTATTTTACAGCCCACGAAAAAAGAGGACACTACATGGACAGAGTAATTTCCATTGTAGGGCATACTGCCCTTGATTACATCGTAGATGTTGAAAAAATCGCAGGAAAAAACGAATCGTCCCCTGTTATTGACTACGAAGAATATCCTGGCGGAGGAGCTGCCAATATTGCGGTTGCCATTGCAAAGCTTGGAGGAAAGAGCCAGCTGATTTCCCCCGTAGGCACGGATTTTGCAAGCTCAGGATATGAAAAACTCCTTACAGAGGCCCGTGTTGACCTCTCCAGGCTTTACAGGCTTGAGGATCGGAAAATTTCCAAGGCATTTATTTTTACGGACAGGGAAAACAACCAGACAACCTATTTTTACTGGGGAGCCTCTTCAAAATTCAAAGAATTGGAACCCGAACCTGCAGATTTTGTCCATCTTGCAACCGCAGATTCAGTCTATAATGCAAAGCTAGCACTAATTGCCGGCTTTGTATCCTTTGATCCGGGGCAGGATCTTATTACCTATTCAAAAGAAAACCTTGAGCTCATACTTGCCCATACTGATATCCTTTTTGCGAACCGGCACGAAATCAGGCGAGTTTCGGAGATGACAGGAAAAAGTTTCTCTGAACTCAAGGCCATGATTGGCATTATCGTTGTGACATACGATGCCGAGGGCAGCAAGATCTATACAGGTAAAGAAGAATTCTCAATTCCTGTGATTTCTGTCAGAGCTGTAGATCCCACAGGCGCAGGAGACGCTTACAGGGCGGGTTTCCTGCTGGCTCTCACCAGAGGGTACTCGCTTTCCACATGCGGAAAAATAGGATCGACCGTAGCCTCTTTTGCCGTACAGATTCGGGGCTGCCAGACAGGCCTTCCCACCTGGGAAGAGATGATAATCCGCTATGAGGCCAATTTCGGAAAGCTTGAGAAAGAGTGCTGAAATTGCGAATACCGAAGATATTATGATGAAAAGTCAAAAAGTATATAAAATATTACTTAATGATCCACGCATTATAACCCCCCGACGTACGAAAAAGATAGTAAAACAAAAAGGGATGCAGATGAAACTCGCAGCACTGGTTTCCGGTGGCAAGGACTCGATTTTTGCCATATATAAAGCCCTTCAGGAAGGGCATGAAGTCACCCACCTGATTAATATAATTCCCGCAAGGGACGATTCCTACATGTACCATTCCATCAACCTCCACATGGTAGAACTGATCTCTGCCGCCTGTGAAATCCCATTGATCCAGCAAGAGTCCAGCGGAATAAAGGAACTCGAACTGGATGACCTGACCCTTGCCCTCAAGAAAGTGGATGTAGATGGGGTATCCGTAGGCGCGATCGAATCTCAGTACCAGGCAGGTAGAGTGAAGAAGATCTGCGACTCCCTGGGACTCAAGGTCTACACCCCTCTCTGGCACAGGGACCCTGAAGAATTGCTCCACGAGATGGCAAAAGTGCTCGACATCCGGATCGTCAGGGTCGCAGCTGACGGCCTAGACAAATCCTGGCTGGGCCGCCCTATAAACGTAAATTCGATCGAACATCTCAAAGCCCTGAACAAACGGTACATGGTCCACATGGCCGGGGAAGGCGGGGAATACGAGACTGTTGTGCTTGACGCCCCCTTCTTTAAGAAGCGCATCGAGATTGTAAAAAGCGAGATTGAATGGCAGGGTGATGCTGGCTCCTTAAAGATCCTGGAAGCAAAACTCGTTGACAAGAATTGATTATCAAAAAGGCTTCCTGAGAAAATGTGAGCTCTCAGAAACAGGTTTTATTTATTTCATGGTTTAGAAACCCTGTAATTCTTCAAAACAACGTGTTCTTACTTCATATTCTTTTATTTTTAACTTCTCTGTCATTCATATGGTTTTTCAAGTTTATCACTCACATAGTTTTTAAAGCTTGAATCCGGATTTGCCATGTGAGTTCTGATTTTAAAACAATGGCTAGAAAAGTATGAGTACTGGGGAAAACTTACATTAAATAGCAGTATATCTTTATTTTTATATAATATATTGCATATTTATAAGTGGGGCATCTGAGAAAAATCTTTTTCTGTTGTAAACCTCAGCCAACACTTTTACCCCCCAACTCCCCACACTCCCAACACTCAGATGCCCTATCCCCAATACTATTTTTTAGTACCTTTTTCTAACATAGGTTTTCTAACTATTGCTTTTCCGGTATTGTTTTCCCAACGTTGTTTTTTAATAACACTCTTTCTTCAGCTCAGCCTGATTCTGTTTTTGTTTCCTAATAAATAGCTCTGCCTGAAAAGAAAAATAGGCTGAGAAAGAAAGAATAATCGCAATAACGCAGGGATGAGAAGCGATAGACAGAACTGAGCAGTAAGCCAGGGTGAATAATTAAGATGGTTTAAAAAAAATTTTAAGTTGGTTTAAAAAAGGTTTTCGGGGTAAGCCCACCGAATATATTGATTAATGTATTTTAAGCCTGAAGTGACGGCTTTTAATTTTTTAACAGACCTTAGGGTTTAACGATATCAATCAAATCCAGCATTCTCAGGGCAAGATATGCACCGTTTGCACCATTATCGATCCCTACGCTTCCTACAGGCACTCCTGGAGGCATCTGGGCAATAGAGAGCAGGGCATCCAGTCCGCCGAGTTTTGCGCTTACAGGGACTCCTACCACAGGTCTTTTTGTCTTGGAAGCCACAACCCCTGGAAGGGCTGCCGATAAGCCTGCAATTGTAATAAAGACCTTTGCATCAGTGCTTGAGATGTAGCTGTCAAGTTCGTAGGGGTTCCTGTGAGCGGAAATAACCATAACTTCATACGTGTATTTGCTCTTTTCTAGCACGGATATCGCACGGTTGGCGATCGGCCTATCGGATTCAGAACCCATAATTACTGAGATATCAACCATTTTACGTTCTCCTGGGCAGTCAGGGCAGGCGTCCCTTGCCACTCAACTCGTTCTGGCGTTCAATACTCATCCTGATAAGAATCTCAAAAATAGCTTTTATAGATCCCAAATCAAGGTTGAGTTCGGTTGCGGCATTTAAAGCTCTGTTGATTACAACCTCATTCTGCTTCTGGTCATTTATCGAAGTTCCATTTATTCTTTTTGATTCAAGTATTCTTTCAGCCAGACTTACTCTTCTATTAATGAGGGCAAGAATTTCCCTATCAATTTCTTCGATTTCTTTGCGGACAGTCTCAAGTTCGCTCAAGTGAACCCCTCGCTTTATAAAGACATTGCATCTCTGTTATTTATAGAGGTTTCTATAACCCTGCCTTCTATCCCACAGCTTTCCCAGGCCGACCTCAGTTCTTTTACCTGCTCGGCTTGCACGAGCGCCGCATACGAAGGGCCTGTTCCGGACAGGCTCACTCCTTTTACCCCGCATTCAAGCGCTCGAAGCATGTGTTCCGTATCAAAGCCAAGGGCCCCGCAGTAGAGGAAACCATTGAGCGTCATGGCTTGTTCATAATCACCTTCGAGAGCAAGTTCGTAAGCAATTTCCACGTACGGAGCTATAAGTCTTGAACGTTTTACATCCGTATCCGCACTGAAAGCTTTCCTGGCAGGCGCAAATATCAGGACTTTTGAATCGAGTTCCTCGCGCCTGAGAAGTTTCATTTCCCGGTTATCGGTAACTGCAATCCCTCCGAGAAAAGAAGCACACGCATCATCAAAAGCGCCTGTTATGGTAACTCCTACTTCTTTTGCAGCCTTCACCCCGAGTTTTACGATCTCAAGAGGCGGGAGGGTCTCACCAATCGCACGCAGAGTTGCAAGCACTGAGGCATTTGCTGCGGCACTGCTACTCTTGAGCCCGCCTGCTAGGGGGATTTCGCTTCTTGTGCTTACTGTACCGCCCAGCTTAAGCCCGAACCGCTCAAGGGTCATTTCAACGCATCGCTCAATAAGACGGGCATCTCCTTCAGGCATCTCTTCGATGAAACCTGAAACTGCGGTCTCACCTTCTGAAAGTTCGACCTTTGCAAAGGTCATTAAATCTATTCCGAATGCAGCACCCTTCCAGGTAGCTATTGCATTTATTATGGTTCCTGCTCCCGACGCGCAGGCGCGTCCTTCAAGTGTCATCAAGCCCAGAATGCGCTGTTCTTTAATATTTTTTGCTGCGTTTTGTCACAGGATCTAAACTGTCCCTGAAATGCATGGCTTAGCAATAGATTCATAAAAAAGCCGGAATCCACAAATATAAATAGTAAAATTGAATGACGTATATAGAAAAAATAGTTCTAAGTATTATCAGGCACTACTATAAAATTATGAATAAATACTCCTAATTTCAGATTTAGCAGATTTAACCAAAAACGGGGAATCAATATCGAGACCAGGAAAGTACAGCAGACAGGCGGATCCACTTACATTATTTCCCTTCCAAAACAATGGGCTGAAAAAGTGGGAATCGAAACAGGCATGAGGGTTTCCCTCCAGGCACAGCCGGACGGAAAACTACTGATAAACCCAATTCTTGAAGGGCGGGCGGTCAAAACCAAAAAAATCGATGTGACAGGCTGCGGAGTTAAAGCTCTGGAGCGAGATATTATCGCTGCATATCTCTATGGATACGACAGGATCGAACTTTCCTCGAAAAGAATACTCGCCGAACAGAAGCAAACAATTCGGAGGGTCTGCTACAAACTCATAGGCCCGGAAATTACTGAAGAAAGCTCGAACTGTGTGGTTATCCAGGATCTCCTTAACCCGAATGAACTTCCTATTAAAAAAGGTGTACAGAGGATGTTCCTTATTGCAGGGTCCATGCAAAAGGATGCAGTAAGGGCCCTTAAAACTATTGATTACGACCTTGCACTTGATGTAAGCCAGAGAGATGATGAGGTTGACAGGCTATATCTCCTGATCTCCAAGCAGTTCCGCTCTATTCTCTGCGGAGGGAGAATGCCGGATTCCGCAGAAACCAACATAGAAGAATACCATGAGTTTAGAATGGCGGCAAGCCCGCTGGAAAGAATAGCCGACCATGCACAGAAAATAGCAAATGTCGCCTCAAAACTGCAACAGCCTGTTAATGATAAGGTAGCGGAAGAGCTCGAAAAACTCAACAGCGCTTACATGGAACTGGTGAAGCTGTCAGTTGAGGCCCTCTTCAATGCCGATACCGCTCTTGCCAATCAGGTAATAGATAGTGTTGACAATATGCGCACACGGGTAGAGGAACTGCATGCATCTATTTTGAAATTGGAGTCACATGAGACCATGATTTTATTGGGGACCGTTGTAGACAGCCTGGCCAGAATAGGAGACCTTAGCTCCAATATAGCCGAAGTTGCCATAAACACGGCAATCCGGAACCGATGAGCAAAACTCTGCCGGAGAAACCGGAAACGCTTCCCAACCTGAAAAGGTAAAATAACCTCCGTTTTCAAGTAAAATACCCCATGAGCAATAAAAAAATTAAATATATAGCTAGGGTCTTAAATCCGAGATAACAGGTTACTTTTCAATGCCCTGAGCTATTCAAAAGAGATCTTGAAATTTATAAAGGATACCCTGAAGTTTTAAAGATACCTTGAAATATATAGAGGAAAACTGAGCTGTAGAAACTATAAACGAGAATTGAGTGAGAAGGATAACAGAAGATATCCTGATAAAAACGATTTATATTTTTAAGATTGAATGAATAAAAATAGGAAAAAATATAAAGGAAAGTGCAGAACATCAGTGCACATATAAAATTTTAATATAAACAAAAAGAGTTCGGGAGAACTTAAAGTCTTCTGGATAAAAAGCTTTTTATTTCTGGATAAAAAGGCTTTTTATTATATGTGGTGAGGGAATCAGGCGATAAAAGCAATTTATTTATATTCTGGTGTTATTTCCACGGAGGCACTTTCTATTTTACCGTAGAAAGGGCCCGAAATTTCCTATTTATTCCCAGATATATCGGAAAGGAATAAGAATATTTTAATTTCCCCCGATTCCCTCAATACAACAAATAGAAATTACTTATATGCATGGATCAATAGATTAAAAATTTACATAAAACCAACCCATAAAGGAAAGCAATCCGAGAAATCCTTAGGTGCTATGCTTTTCCCAAAGGAGGGAAGCTATGAATATGATAAAACGATTTAAGGTAAGCTTTTCAAAAATGTTCAACAAGCTCTTCAAGAAAAAAGGAGCATGCATCGGAATTTACGGTCCCCCAAACGCCGGCAAGACGACCCTTAGCAATCGCATCCTCAAGGATTGGGTCGGAGGCGAGGAAACAATGGGTTCTGTTTCTCATATCGCCCACGAGACCAGGCACGCCAAGAGAAGGAACGCAATAAGTATCGAGACAAACGGGCATACAATCAGCCTTGATATCGTAGACACGCCCGGGCTTGCCACAAAAATTGATTTCCACGACTTCATGGAGCAGGGAATGAGTGATTCCGAGTCCAAGAAACGATCCAAAGAAGCAACTGAAGGGGTAATCGAAGCTGTCAAATGGCTGGATGACCTCGACGGGGTCATACTGGTTATGGATTCCACCGAAAATCCCTATACTCAGGTCAATGTAACGGTAATAGGGAATATGGAAGCCAGAAACCTTCCGCTTCTTATCGTAGCAAACAAGGTAGACCTTCCTGAAGCCGACCCGGCCGTCATAAAGGAAGCCTTTCCTCAGCACCCCATGGTGCCAGTTTCGGCACTTGAAGGAGTGGGAATGGATTCGTTTTATGAAGCTCTGGCAAAACAGTTCGGGTGATCTACATGCAGGGAATTCAGCTTGATTTGATATCCGAAGCCAGAATTTCTCAGATGGCTTCAATGGAAAAAGTCCGATACATAATCGATGAGGTACGAAAAGGTAAAATCCTGGTGCTTGAAAAGGGCCTGAACCCGATGGAGGAAGCAAAACTCATAGAAATGACAATGTCAGCAATCCAGCCTGATGTGTTTTCAGGTATCGAGATGCAAAGTTATCCTGCAAATTCCGATGGTTCGTTGCTGGGAAAATTTTTCAAAAAACAGAGCAATAAGAGACTTACAGTAATAGGGCCTGCAAACCAGCTCAAAACCCTTAAGAAAGATCGGAATCTCATCAGTGCACTTGTCTCTGCAAGTAAGTAAACGAAGTGGAAGCAATGTGTGCCCAGAAGACCCAAGACGTGGAAGCTATAATCTCCCCTCCCCAGTCCCTCGGCTCCTTTGAGATGGGCAGGAATGACGTCAATGTAATCTGTACCTACGGGAAAATCGCCGTATGGTTTGGACGGAAAGTTCCTGATTACATTATAGCGCAGGTACTTATAGGAATTTCAAAAGTCGACCAGTCTACGGTTCATGAGTTTGAAATAATCTGCAACTTTGATGAGATCACGGAATATGAGAGTAAAGGGTACACACTCGTGTCCTATGGAAAAACAGCCGGCGGTTACCGCGTAAACTATAGTATTCCCTTTTCCAATAAAAAAGCCCTTTTCCACCTATCAAAATTTATACTCGAAGAACTCCGAAAGGGAGAAGCGCGTAAGGACTTTTACTGGAACGGGAGTGACTGCGATATCCAGAGACTCTATCACGAATTTAAAAACAACATAGAAAATTGGGAGCTGAAAACTATTAATTATAAGACCGAACCGCAGTCAAACAGGTAAAAACCTGGACTGCTGGCACTGCGGCAGGGTACAAAAGAAAGCTTCCGAAAATTTGCCATGAAATCCTTATCACAAGCTTAAAGGGAGTGGAAAAGGATTTTGAAAAAGCATTTCAGGAGTTGTTTTCAGTTATTGAAGCAGGCTTGAATTATTGATACAGGCAGGTAAATAAAATTTTAATCAATTGATTGTTATAGGGAATTAGCATTTAACCCAATGTTTTTTGGAGAACTCATATGAAAAAAACTCAGGTAAACGACTGCGAAGACGTATTATTATCAATGAGAATGATTGCAAAAAACCTCAATGAGGTAATTGAGGTACTTGACAGAGAGGCCATAAAGGCGATGATCCAGAAAATCCTGGAAGGCGAAAGAGTTTTTTTGATGGGAGCCGGAAGGTCCGGGCTTGTTGCCAAAGCTTTTGCAATGAGGCTTATGCACCTTGGGTTCAGCGTGTATGTGGTCGGCGAAACTACAACCCCTGCTGTCCAGCCGCAGGATGTTGTGATTGCCATCTCAGGGTCAGGAGAGACCCGTTCTATAGCGGACCTCGGAAAAATAGTAAAAGATATTGGCTCAACCCTCATAACGGTTACTTCCAAAAAGGAATCTACGCTCGGTAGAATTTCGGATATTGCTATGATCCTTCCGAGCAAGACCAAAAACGACCTTGATGCAGGCGGCTACCTTGAAAGAAACATGCGGGGAGATTACAGAAACGTGCCTCCTCTGGGCACATCTTTCGAAATTACCTCGCTGATTTTCCTTGATTCAATAATCGCGCAGCTGATTACGCTTACAGGCGCATCGGAAGCCGAACTTAAGTCAAGGCATACCAACATCGAATAAAGACCTGAAAATCGCCAGAAAGCAGTGGGTATATTCAGAACAATTATTTGCAGGGATACAGGAGGGCTCAATTTGAAGGAAATAAAGTTTTCTGAGAACGTTGCCAGAATAGACACGTCGGGGATTAGAAAAATTTTCGAAGCCGCAGGGTCGGATGCAATCAACCTTGGGCTCGGGCAGCCGGATTTTGATACCCCGGAGCATATAAAGGCAGCCGCAATAAAAGCCATAAACGAAGGTTTTACGGGTTATACCGTAGGTACTGGAATCCCGGAGTTAAGAGAAGCCCTGAGTTGCAAATTCAGGGAGGAAAACGGGTTTTCGGTTTCCCCGGAGGAAATAATTGTCACCTCGGGAGCATCGGAAGCGCTTGCCATTGCCCTTGCAGCCCTTCTAAACAATGGGGACGAAGTCCTTATCTCAAACCCTGGCTTCGTTTCTTACAATGCGCTGACCGAGATCCTGAGCGGTAAAGCTGTAAGTGTCCCCCTTGCCGAAGACCTTACAATGAAGCCTGAGGCCGTGCTTGAGAAAATTACCCCGAAGACCCGGGCTATCATCCTTAATTCCCCATCAAATCCCACAGGCGCAGTCGCAAGCAGGGCAGATATAAAAGCCCTGGCCGAGATTGCAGACGACCACAATATAACCATTATTTCAGATGAAGTTTATGAGTATTTTATTTATGAAGGAGAGCACGTAAGCCCTGCCAGCTACTCGGACAATGTGATTACGGTAAACGCTACCTCAAAGAGCTATGCCATGACTGGCTGGAGGCTCGGGTACGTGGCAGCCAGAAAAGATTACACCGGCCAGATGTTGAAGGTTCACCAGTACATTCAGGCCTGCGCCAACTCAATCGCTCAGAAAGCTGCTTATGCCGCCGTGACAGGGCCTAAAGATTCTGTCAATGCCATGCGGGAGGAGTTCAGAAAGCGCAGGGATGTGCTCGTAAAAGGCCTGAACGAGCTCGGGATGGAATGTGCCCTTCCGAGAGGCGCTTTCTATGCCTTCCCGAAAGTCTCGAATTCCGCAGAGGTCGCATCGAAACTGATCTCAAATGGCATTATTGTCGTTCCCGGCACGGCTTTCGGGAGCGAAGGTGACGGCTACATCAGAATTTCCTACGCGGCTTCGATGAAAGATATCGAAAGAGCCCTGAGCATTATGGAAAAAGTACTCTGAGAAATATTAAAAAATATTCAAAACACTCAAAAACACTTAAAAAGCTCAAAAAGCTCAAAAAACCAGATAAAAAATGCTCAAGAGATACTCAAAGAATAAATAAAGATTACACAGAAAGTAATAAGGAGTACTAAGAGATCCCTTCAAAGGAAATACTTTTTCTCTGTTTTTTTCCTTTTATCGATCTTTTTTTCGTTTTTATCCCATGCTTGACACGGCCGACCTGTCAAAAGGGTTATCTTGCTCCAGATTTAGCCGCCCTCCGAAGCAGTATCTCACCTGATTCAGCTGGAAGTGTATGAATTACTAATTTAATTAGAAATGTCCTAATCCGTACTTGTTCTCGATCAGCTCAGGCAGGCCTATATAAAACTTATAATGCTCTGTAAAATATATACCGATACACAAATTAAGGCTAAAAATATCACATTAATTAACAAAATCGAAAGAGATAACTGCTATCAGTACGTAATTTTTTTCACTATAAAAATGGGAAAATTAAAAGAATGAAAACTCAATCTGGATAAAGTCCCTTTCCATCGATAAAGAGAATTCGAAAACCGGTAAAAGTCCGGATCTTATCAAAAATCATGTACCGGTAGGCTCTGAAAATCTATAATATCTTCATAAAAATGGTTATGGAAAAACATATGAAAAAGCGATATATGCGTAGGCTGTTTGTAACTAAAGGGATTTTTGCACTGACCTGTATTTTTTTGTTACTTAGCCCTGCTTCCGGTTCGGCCCCAGCATCTGAAAGCCGACTAACAGGCTGCCTTTACGGAGCGTACAGAAGCCAGGCCGGAGTTTTTCTGACAGAAACCCAGATATCTCCTTTGTTTCTTGCCCAGGACTTTTCGTTTCCCCTGACAGGGAACCGGGTAGGAAAAAACAAACACCTTGAAAAAATCAACCCCCTCTTACTCCTGACAGCAGGCGTTCTCGCAGGTTTCAATCCCTGCCTCCTTGCGGTAATGGCTTTTCTCGCCTCAGTTACCCTTGCCCAGCACGGAAGAAGAAAAGAAATGCTCGAAATCACGCTCGGTTTTTCGGCAGGAATCTTTACCATGTATATGCTTGCAGGAATGGGCATTCTCGGCATTGTTAATTTCCTGCCTGAAATCCAGGGGAGTTTTATAGAAATTTCAATCCTGCTCATTGCCCTTCTCGGTTTCTGGCACATTTTCGATGCCTACTGGCTGAAAAAGCATGCGAAATCCACTTTCAGGACTCCCGAACCCCTGAAAAAATTTATGGGCAAAATGGACAAGAACAACCTTCTGTTGTTGTCCTTCCTCTCAGGTAGCATGTTTTCCCTGGTCAAAGCTCCCTGCGTAGGAGCGATTTACCTCTCACTCCTGAGCATCCTGGCAACGAAAACCGACATCGCCAGAGGAACAGTATACATGGGCCTTTACAATCTCGGCCTCCTGCTCCCCGTAATAGCTCTCGGCCTCCTCCTCGCCTTCGGACTCAGCCCGAATAAAGTCACCGAATTCAGGGAAAGCTGGAGAGTAGAAATCAGACTGACAACAGGACTCATACTGATAACCGTTGCCCTGTTCATGCAATTCGGAATAATCTAATCTCAAGCACAACCGTTGGGCCGGTTGATCACGCCGGATAGGGCTTGGGGATTATAAGTATTTCTCAACCACATCCGTTGCGCCGGTTGATCACGCCGCCTTCACGTCGTTTTCCGGTTTTGATCAAACTTTTTTCTAAAAGTTTGCGATCAAACCTTTTTTGAAAAGGTTTGCACTCAAGCCTTTTTTAAAAAGGCTTGCCATCAATCAATAAACTCTTAATTACTGCATTTCCATATTTGTCAATAATAATTTTTGCATCAACTTCTTTTCTCCCGGTCTGCTGCTTCTCTATTTCTATTCCCCTGCCTTCGGGAACAAAATAACTTTCAATACCGTAATCGACCCTGAGTTCCTTAATGGCCTCACCTTCTGCT
>CAZSVY010000184.1:0-4859 GCA_964610495.1 uncultured Methanosarcinales archaeon | reverse complement strand
CTAAAACTATATCATGTACTTTGGTGTTTCCATAAAGTTGATCTATTCTTTATACCTCCTTCGCTTCTGCATTTTTTAACCTGCAGCCGGGAAACAATTTGCTTAAAGCACGATAGAATAATATTCTCTGGAATACTACTTACAGGAATATCACAACAGCCAAAAAAGAGTTAATACCATGCTTGAAAGACTGAAAACCTCACTCATTAATTCTCCTGTGATCAAGCGAGGGGAATACAATTACTTTATCCATCCTATCTCTGATGGTGTACCATCCATAGACCCCCATATGGTTGAAGAGATCGCCGAATATATTCTCCAGATTACCGATATTAAAAAAATTGACACTATTCTTACCGTAGAAGCTATGGGTATTCCTGTGGCAAATGCCCTGTCGCTGAAAACGGGAATTCCTTTGACTATTGTTAGGAAGCGCCCCTACTACCTTGAAGGAGAGGTGGAACTCTCTCAGAGCACAGGGTATTCGAAAGGGGTTCTCTACATAAACGGGCTTAAAAAAGGGGACAGAATAATTATCGTGGATGACGTAATCAGCACTGGCGGGACACTTATAGCACTCGTAAAAGCCCTGAAAACTATGGGTGTAGAGGTTCTGGATGTCATTTCAGTTATCGGGCGTGGAGCCGGCTATTTACAAATAAAGGAGCTCGGGGTTGAGCCCAAAATTCTCGTTACAATCGACGTGAGCGAGAAAGGCGTGGAGATTAAGAATGTCTTTGGGGACGAGTGAAGCGTTTGACTTAAGGCCTGACTATATTATCAGTGTAATAAAGAAACTGGGAGCGAAAACCGCAGGTTTCCAGTTTCCTGAAGGGCTCAAAAGAAAAGGCCCGGAGCTCGCAAAAAAGGTTGAAGAGGCTACCGGCGCCGAAATTATTATTTCCGGAGACCCATGTTTTGGGGCGTGTGACCTGGATAGGACTTTGCTCGAGCAGGTTGAGATTCTTTTCCACTTCGGGCATGCCGAGCTGGAGGACACGAAACTTTCCGAAAAGGTCTATTTCATAGAAACACGCTCTGCAGTTGACATTCGGCCTGTTGTTGAAAAGGCTGTCTCTGAACTTAAAGGGCAGGTTATAGGGCTGATTACTACTGTTCAGCATGTCCATAAGCTCCCTGAAGCCTGCACTGTTCTCAATGCTAATGGAAAGACCTGCGTAATCGGGCGCGGGGATTCAAGGCTCGCATATCCCGGCCAGGTACTCGGCTGCAATTTTTCGGCAGCCAGGGACGAGGTCTGTGACGAGTACCTCTATATCGGAACCGGGGATTTCCATCCCCTGGGTGTAGCCCTTTCCACAAAAAAGCGTGTTCTTGCAGCCGATCCGTTTTCCGGGGAAGTTCGCGAGGTAGATCCTTCAAGAATCCTTCGCCAGCGGAGTGCGGTAATTGCAAAGTCCCTGGATGCGGAGGTTTTCGGGATAATCGTCTCAAGCAAAAACGGACAGGAGAGAATGGAACTTGCCTCCTCTTTGAAAGCGCTTGCGAAAAAGCATGGAAAAGAGGCACACCTTATCCTGATTGATCTTGTAACTCCGGATCAGCTCCTCCAGTTCAAGGTAGACGCTTTCGTGAATACTGCCTGCCCGAGGCTTGCAATCGATGAGGTAGGGCGTTTTCCCTCACCCATGCTTACGCCTCAAGAGTTTGAGATCGTGCTTGGAGAACGGGAATGGGAAAACCTTGTGCTCGATGAAATTACCGAGGAACCGGTATAATTTTTACTCCCGGTCCTGAGATAAGTAAATTAAGCACTTAAATATATAAATAAAGAATTAAAATATAAGTAAATAGGGAATTAAAGTCGATGAAATGAAACAAAGAAAACTTGAGATGCTGCTTGAAGAATTGGAAAACTTCTCCGATCCTGAACTGGAACTGGAACAGTATCAGACTCCTCCTCTTCTGGCTGCGGAGATTCTTCACTTTGCTTATATGCAGGGAGATCTTGACGACTCGGTGCAGGATCTGGGCTGCGGTACCGGAATCCTTGCAATCGGGGCGAAGCTTCTGGGAGCCAGGAAGGTTGTGGGGTATGATGCGGATCAAAAAGCCCTTGAGATCGCAAAAAGAAATGCCAGCAAATTCGGAGTTGAAGTCGAGTTCGTATTATCGGATATTACCGACATTACAGAGCACGTAAAAACCACGGTTATGAATCCTCCTTTCGGGGCAAGAGTGAAAGGCAGGGACAGGCCTTTTCTTTCGTCAGCATTAAGAACAAGTGAAGTGATATATTCAATTCACAACCGCGGAAGCCTTGCTTTCATCCAAAAGTTCATTAAGCCTGCGGTCATTACACATTCCTACATTGCGAAATTCCCTATAAAACGAACCTTCGATTTCCATAAAAAAGAAAGAGAGGTTATTGAGGTCGAAATCTACAGGATTACGGTCTCCGGATAATCCAGACCCAGTACTGTTTAAGGCATCGGATTTTATAGCGCCAGTGTCAGGGCTTTACCTCAAAAGGCGAACGATAACACTGCTTATAACAGATATGCCTGTGTATTATCGAACTATACGGTGTGTCAATAGGGACAAAAAATGGCAGATATACGACGAACGTGATAATCTGTCCCCTCTCCTGAGGTTGATTATCTGTCTATTGAATGGCTGCCAGTATTCGATTTAACGGCTGCCAGTATTCTATATTAGTGACAGTTACTGTGATTACGATTTATACTGACTATTAACGATAATTCAAATGAGGGATTATGATTAGAATCCGAAAAAGTAAAACTACGAGAAAGAAATTGACTGGCCCGAGCGAAGGAAAGCCAGTTGCCGAAAAGGCAGCTCCAATCGCTTCAGAAAACAGGGACCAATTCAAAGGCCAGTCCAGAGATCAGTTTAAGGCCCAGCCCAGGGAACAATCCAGGGAACAACCCAGGGAACAGGTTAAAAGTCAATCCAGGGAGCAATCCAGAGACCAGTTTAAAGGCCAGCCCAGGGACCAGTTCAGGGGCCAGTCCAGGGACCAGTTTAAAGGTCAGTCCAGGGAACAATCCAAGGACCAGTTCAGGGGAGACCAGGGGAAGAAAAGAAGGTTCCCTTATTCGAAAAAAGCTCCAAGGGAAAGGACGGATATGCCTGAGTCCAGAGTCCCCTCCGAACCCGCGACACCGGAAGAAGAGCTTGAAAAAGGAGGCTTTGTTCTCCCTGGAGAACTCGTTGGAACTACAGAGGAGTTCAAGCCCGGAGAAGGAACGACCGTTTCTGCCGGAGATATTTACTCTACAGCTACCGGAAACGTCATTATTGACAGAAAAGCAAGAATAGTCTCGGTCAGGCCAAGCACGCTCACTCCGAATATTCTTAAAGTAGGGGACATTGTGTATGGAAAGATAATTGACGTACGCGAGTCCGGGGCAATGGTAGAAGTTGCAGGAATTGAAGGCAAAGAAGACCGGGAAATCGTTAACGTGAGGACTGGAGACATCCATGTGTCAAATGTACGGGACTCTTACGTTAAGAGACTTTCAGACGAGTTCAGACCCTCTGACATAATCCGGGCCAGAGTTATCGACGCTGAGAGAATGCGCCTGACAACGGCTGAAGATTCCCTCGGAGTTGTAAAAGCCTACTGCTCAAATTGCAGAGGAGAACTTGTGCTTGAGGGGAAAAAGCTTAAATGTTCGGTCTGCAATATGACTGAAACCCGCAAAATCTCAACCGAGTACGGGAAAGGGATCCAGTAATTTCTTTCTTCCTGCAGGTATGGGTTTCTGCACAATAAAATATATTACTCACCATTCACAGGTGATCACCAATGGAACTGAACATTCTTTCCAAAACAGACAACGAGCTTGAAGTCGAGCTCAAAGGCGAGACACATACCCTTCTCAATATGCTTAAGGACCTCCTGATAAGGGATGAAAGGGTTGAGGTTGCCTTTTATGATATGAAATACGTGAGCATAAGTGAGCCGATCCTTTACATCAAGACCTATGGTGCAAACCCTATTGAGGTCTTAAAGGAAGCTGCTTCGAAAATAATTGCTCAGTGCGACGAGTTTACCGATGTCTTTAGCAAGGCAGTAAACGCCTGAAATCCTGAAAAAAACGACTGCATAACGTCTTATTAAAGGCGTTTTGCTCTCCTTTTCCGGCCAAGCCGGAACTTTCCAGTGGGGGGCTTCTGATAGCATTTCTGAGCTTGTGCTATCTTCAAAGCTCAGGTTTCTGGAATACTTTTTTATGAATTCTGTGCGTATCCGGAATAAATAAGAAATCTCAAATGCGGTAATCTGTCCGGAAGTATTAACTGGATACAATATACCTATTCTTTTTAGTTTAAGGATCGCATCTGAATCTGCAACTTAAAAAATCATAAATTAACCTAATTAATATTGAGGTATGAAAGAAAATGAAACTTGACGACTCATCCCTTCAGAAGTTCGGTTTTATAAAAAGAGAAACCCTGGGCAGCATAAATATCGACCCTCTTCAGACAGGCGGGCTTTTGACCGGGGCTGCAAAACAGGCTCTTGTAGAATGGGGAGACGGGTATTCTGTATGTGATTTCTGCGGAGGGGTTCTGGACCAGATAAAAAAACCTCCGATTCATGATTTCGTACACCAGGCCCTTCCCGAGTTCCTTGGATGTGATGAGGCAAGGGTCACAAACGGGGCGCGGGAGTCCAAGTTTGCTGTCATGCATTCTATCGGAAAGCCAGGCGACTGGATCGTGCTCGATGGCCTTGCCCATTATTCTTCATATGTTGCAGCCGAAAGAGCAGGCCTCAATGTCAAAGTCGTACCCCACTCAGGCAGCCCCGATTATTACCTTGACCCTGAAGGATATGCCACGGCAATCGAAGAGGTTACAAGGGAAAG
>CAZSVY010000183.1:0-3475 GCA_964610495.1 uncultured Methanosarcinales archaeon | reverse complement strand
TTCCTCATTGTCCTGCCCCGTCGGGAAAGACTCGGTAGACCCGTTGTTCATCATTTATCCGCTGGAGCCCATCGCCATGCCGGGCTAGGCCACAGCCCCTTAACAAGGATACTCAAATATCCTTTCTATTTTAAATAGTTATCGGCAGGAAAATAGTTATCGGCAGGAATGAGGTTTCACATGCCGAAATATGAACAGAAGCGCCCAGGGCAAGATTCGAACCTGCGCTCTCCCAAAGAAGAAACGGTTTTCGAGACCGTCGCCTTACCGCTAGACTACCTGGGCATTTTGTTTTGAAGTATAGAAAATTTCCGGGCGCTGCCCGACGTTTTTGGTGCAACGTGTTTCAGATGCAGGGTTAGTGAATATACTTTCTTTCTTATATATTTTGTCATCAGCAGGGCCTATACCCGAATCGAAAAATGACACCTTAAAAATCGAAAAGTGAACTCTGGCCTGCATCATCCGGTTCTTTATTATTCGATTCTTTATTATCAGGTCCCTCTTTCCCGGTTTCGCCGGTATCTTTCCGGGACTTTTTGTCACGTTTTTTTTCGGGCTTGCTCTTTTTCCCGGATTTTAGCTTCTCAAGGTCGGCAAATGAAAGCTGTCCGGTGTGCCGGGCTCCTTCCCCTTTCAGGTTTTCAGGCAGCTCAAGCCAGCCGTACTGGCCCCCTCCACCGGGATGGATTATAACATTTCCTTTCCTGAAGGCCAGGATTGCGTTTACTATCCGGTCGTCACCCACAATTTTCAGGTCTTCCGGTTCTGAATAAATGAGGGCTTCAACCTCGTTTCCGAAGCGTTCTATAAGCTTATTCCAGGCGGTTTGCACGCCTTTTGTCTGGACGCTTGCATGGCCGAGCGTCATCTGGATGATCTCGGCAAGGGGAATGAGATGAAGGTAAGGTGGGCGGTGGTCAGGATGTTTCGGTTCCTTAAAATCTGCGAGTTCATTGATGCGGTCGAAAACCCCTTTCTTTATGACGCCTCCGCAGATCGGGCAACGCCATTTATTCTCAACGGCTTCAGGCAGCGCATACTGGGTAAAACACTTGATACAGGCTGACCGGTTGTATTTGCCCTCTTCGGGAAAGAACCCTACGTTCAGGGTAGCCCTGTACCCCTGTTCCCTGAGAATAGCTTTTTTCAAGCCGTCAAAGGTAAGCTCAGGCATATCAAACTGCGTGAATTCCCTTGCCAGCTTGTTGGTCGAAGGGGAATGGGCGTCGGAATTCGATAGAAAAGTCAGGCGGTGCAGCTCTTCTATCCGGTCGGCATAGTCACTGTCCGCACTCAGGCCGAGCTCCAGAAAAGAAATATAATCTGTCATGTCCCCGTAGCAGCTTTTCAGGCTGTCGTGATAACCGTAAAGTGCGGTCCAGGGAGTAAAGGCATGGCAGGGGCCGATAAGGGCTCCAAGGTCTTTTGCAATTTCGGCAATTTCACTGCCGTCCAGCCTGACATTCGGGCGGCCGTCGGCTTCAAGATTGCCGAAAGGAGCAATGCGTTCGGCCAGTTCTTCAGCCTTTGAAATCGAAGGTAAAATAAGGAGATGGTGTACGCGTTTGCTGTCTTCTATCTCGGTAGTGGGGATAAAATAAATCTCATCTATGCGGATTTCTTCATCCGAAACGGATGCTCTTTTGATCTCTTCGAGCCACTTCGGATGAGTACAGTCTGCAGTACCGATCAATTCCATCCCTTTTTTTGAAGCCTCCCTGGCAATTGTCGGCAATTCCATTTTCCTGGAAGATGCCATGGAGTACTTTGAATGGAGATGGAGGTCTGTATTGACTTTCATTTCCTTCCCTTTACCGGAAGCTCTGATTTTTAGCGCTTGTGTTCTTAATTAGACAATATCCTGTTATCCTATGTAGCGCAGGTCTTCCTCGGTTGGTTTGACTTCCTGGATAATCTGCTGTTCTTCTTTTTCCTTTAGCTTCTCCAGGATATTCTCCATTTCCTCGGCCTTTTTCTCAAGCGACTCGGTGTTTACCTCGATCCCGAACATTTTACAGATTACCTTTAGAAGGGACTGGGCGCTTTTAGGATCCATTAGATATCCAGGGGTCATGCCCATAAGGCAGGCAGCATCAATACCACGCATCCTGCTGAAAGCTACAAGCAGGCCCGACGCTCCAACTATTCCTCCGCTGGGTTCGGATTCCCTGAATTCTACCCCATACTCTTTGATTTCTTCAATCAATTTCGTATCATTGGCAACCCCAAGAACTGTTTCTTCATAGGTCAGTTTGCCTGTCGGATATCCTCCAAGCGTGTAAATCCTCGGCACTCCAAATTCTTCTGCAATGTCAAGGTAGAGAGAACAGAGTTCATAATGCCCCTGTGAGGTTGTACTCTGATGGTCTCCTACAAGGAAAAGCACATCATTCTCTTTCGCCTTTCCGTGATATATGATATTGCTTACCGGACGGACCGTACAGTCTTTATTGACCAGGACCTGAGGTGGAAAGTGCGGAGAATAAACCTCCATAATTTTTTCGGCCCCAAGTTCGTCTACCAGATGCTCTGCCACTAGCTTGCCTACGAGTCCTACTCCTGGAAGTCCGACTACAAGTATGGGTTTTTTGAGCTCAAGATTTTCTTTCAGGCGGACAAGTGTACTTTGCTGCATAACAATTCCTTATCCTTTCTTTGCCATTCTTCGGTACCTGCCGTAAGGGTCCTGAGGAGAAAAGCGGGCCGGATGTGTGGGGAAAGCTTTTCCCCCACAAACCGGACAAATTTCCCTTAAAGTGTACCTGCCGCAATTTTTGCATTTGCGGATCTTTTGTCCCAAAGGGTATCACGCCTTTGCTGATTCGATGTGCCGCTTGAAAGTCCCATGTCCACCAAGTTTGGCAATGCTATCAACTGCGGTCTGGGCGGATTTTTTAAGGACTGATTCGGCTTTCTTGTAATCCGGGGCAATTACTTTGATTCGGTATCTCGGAGCCCCTGTGTAACTTATTTCGAGCCTGACATCTTTTCCATCAGCGTCACTGATAGAATTTGCAGCGCTAAGAGCCTGCTTTATGACCTCTATGCCGTTTGGAAGGTTACATGTAAGGTCCACATAACCTGCGATGTCTACAAAAGGCAGTTTGATATTTTCCCCTGCGATTTTGATTATGCTCTTTAAGTATTTCTTATTGACTTTGATTCCTTTGAAGGCTTTCTCTCCTTCGATAGCAGCTTCTTCAAAGGCAGAATATGCACTTCCGAACTCTTCTACGAGTTTTTCGTGCAGAGCTTGCAGGTTAATTTCATCGGTTTTCGTCTCTTCAGCCACGAACTGGAGCCATTTGGCGGCTTTTTGCTCATTTTTCCATTCCTGGATTTTAGCGCGCCGCTCGTGCTCGTTTACGTCTTGCAATGAAAGGTCTATGTGGCCGCGGGAAGGGTCCACGTTAAGAACCTTGCAGACTATCTTCTGCCCTTCCCTTACGTAGTCCCTGACGTACTTGACCCA
>CAZSVY010000182.1:0-25106 GCA_964610495.1 uncultured Methanosarcinales archaeon | reverse complement strand
CAGCTCACAGTACCTGTTATCTGGCAAACTGCTGGCTTTCAGGGTTAATGTAGCATATGGAGTACTGCCCTGGAGAACACCATTACTATCATACCAATCTCCCCCTGAGTTGTTCCAGGCGATGCCTTTATCTTTTTTGTTCCAGCTCACATAATCCGAGTTCCAGGCAGCAGGCCTGTAGACCTCAATAACAGTATCCTTCGGACGTGTGCTGGGAGGATAATACCAGAAAAGGGAAAGGGTTGCATTGTTCACCTGTGTGGCACTGGTATACTCACTTAAATCGAATGAGATAACATCCCTGAACCTCCCAACATTAGTCATTCCTCCAACATCGAGGAATGATTTATCCGAAAAGATATCCTCAGGGGAAGCTTCACGAAGGCGGCTATCTTTTGCGCCAGTAATGGTTGCATTTGTAGTCACCCTTTTCGTAATATTAAGCTTTGGTGCCTGGCTCATATTCCCGCAGTCAGCACTATAGAAGGCGATGTAATTATCACTTTCATCGCGGGCTTTTATCAGGAAACCCGTGTTTGCAGATTTGCCGCTGACATACTCTTTTACGAGATCGGTTACGTCCAGCTCACAGTACCTGTTATCTGGCAAACTGCTGGCTTTCAGGGTTAATGTAGCATATGGAGTACTGCCCTGGAGAACACCATTACTATCATACCAATCCCCCCCTGCGTTGTTCCAGGCAACGTCCTTATTCCTTTTATTCCAGCTCACATAATCCGGATTCCAGGCGACAGGCCTGTAGATCTCGATAACTGTATCATTTAGTCGTGAGCTGGGAGGATAGTACCAGAAGAGGTAGAGAGTTGCGTTGTTGATCTCATTAGCACTGGTGTATTCGCTTACGTTAAACCACATAAGGTTCCTGAACCCTCCAACATTAGTCATTTCTCCAACATCGAGGAATGATTTATCCGAAAAGATATCCTCAGGAGAAGCTTCACGAAGGCGGTTGTCGTACATCTTGCCCGAAAGATTCAAAGGAACTTCTTCTTTGACTACTTTTATTATTGCAATCTCAGAATCATTGAGCTTACCATCGCTCACTTCAAAAGATATGGTGTAGAGCCCTACCTGCCCGTTTGCAGGCGTCCAGCTAAAAAATCCTGACTCATCGAAACTCGCACCTGCAGGAAGGTTTGAAGCCGAGTATGTAAGGCTGTCTCCATCTTCATCAGAAGCTTTTACCGGGATATTCAGGTTCTCTCCAGCCTTAACCACAACTTCAGAAATGGGATCCATCAGAGGAGCATGATTCACCACAGGGATTCCTGAAAGAGATGCGTACATCGTATTTCCATATCTTCCTATATTGATCCTGTTTCCGTTATCCTCAGGCTCGTTAGAGTAATCCGAGAGAGAACATCCAGTGTCAATGCAGGGAGAACTCACTTTATCTTTAATCCATGTTTCTCCGTTACAGCGACCTGATACCGACTGGAGGTGGTAATCGTGCTTTTTCTGGTTTGCAAAAAGAGGGTCTACATAAATATCAGTTGTCGATGTGCAGTTTTTATAGTTACCTGCTGAGTTGTTGTAGAGGCAATTATTTTCCAGCACAAATTTATGTGTTGAAGATAAATAGTTAAAAACTCCATATCCCCCGCTCGAGTCTTTTTTGCATTTTAGGGTGTTTATGATTATATTGTTGCGAAGGGTGGTAATGTATCCGCCTGGCGGGGAATAACTTGAGGAGTAACTAGGATGGTACATGTGGACAACGGCTGCATTGTATGCACCGTCAAAGACATTGTTTTCAATAAGAGTGTCATCGAATCCACCTGCTGCAATACCCCCTACCCAGATAATATTCGGATTTGTGCCTGTGCTGTAAAAAATATTGTGATGAATGTGAACATTTTTCCCCAGATCTCTGGTATCAGAAGAAGTATCATAGTTGTAAAGCCAGATTCCAGGCCCATAGGTGTTATTGATCGTATTGTTGTAGATCTCGACATCATCCACAAGGCCTGCACCCGGCCCGCCTTTTTCTATCTGGATACCCGGTCCGCCTGCGCTCCAGTCGTCGAAAGAATCGATCGCATTATCATGGAATTTTGCATGGTTTGAGTTCCAGATTCTAAGGGCGCTGTTAGTCCTGCAAGTTATTGTGTTATTCCAGGCTTCTACGTTCTGGCACTGAATTGCATATAGACCGTCGTGCCCGAGCTTGTAGATAGTATTGTTGTAAAACTGGATGTCCTCGCTAGATTTTATCCTCATGCCGTCTCCGTGCCCATCATGCATATACATGTCGCACACGGTTACGTTCTTGCAATAAAGGAAGTAAATTATGTTATAATATCCAAGACCCTTCTTGAGTTCGGTGTTACCGTCATGGTTTACATTAACCTCGAAACCTCTTATTACAATGTTATTGTTTCCGGAACTGCTCATCTGCTTGATTAGGGGTTTCATTGTAACCCAATCAGCCCCATCAACCAGTTTGATCACAGCAGTCGAATCTCCTTCAAGAATAGTATTACTGCCGATTAAAAGGGTGTCGTTAGTAAAGTACGTAAAAGGACCTTTGAGGTGGACAGTGGTATATTCTGAGTTATCTGCCACAAACTTCAAGGCCTGACTTATCTGCACATGATCATCTGTTCCATCGCAGTTGAAGTCTCCACTACCGTCTCCTGCAACATAAACTATTGGTGCTGTAGTTCTGCATAAAGCAGTAGGAACGCTTGCAAGAATAAGGCAACCTACCAGGAAAAAAATTCCGAGTTCTCGTTTTATTGTCGACACTACCTGGGGTTGATCATGACTAAAGACATTGTTATCTTCGCTAGACAGATGTTTGTGTGGTGACGTATCAATATCTCCACAAAATTTACTACTGTTTGTCAAAAGTTCGCTTAAATTCGTTAGCCCGTTTCCTATACATTGAACAAGATTTCTCAATAGTATCCACTCTCCGAAATTCAAGGCTATAGAAAATCCATGGAGAAATTATTCATAACAAAGGCTACTGAATCCGTCAAATGTGATAAATAAATAATTTAGAATAAATCTCCCTGTTTTTCAGGCCAACTCCTCAAATTTACACGAATCCCCCCCGTGAAAACATAAGGAATAAATTTGTTTTTGACCTCTAATTAAATTTCTATAGTCAACACTGTAATTTAGAGCATTATGTTATAAAAGTATTTGTGCAATCTTTTTGAATTTTTGTTTATTGTCCCGAATATTAGAGAGAAGAAATAAGTGCTTAAAACGAAAAAAACCAGTTAAAAGCTGATTTATTAATTTATGTAAAAAAGAAATTTTTCAAAGTTAAATCTCAGGTCTCACTTCTAATAATATTTATTTTGATTTTGAGAAAAGATTAAATTTTGTCTTTACCGCAATATGGAAATGAGATAGTTTCAAAAAATAGTTTTACAAATTATTAAAGCCAAAGAGTATATATTACACTTCCATGACAGGATAGAAAATGACCCAAGGAAGAAGTACCTAAGAAATAGAAAAGTAGTATGGAAGTTAAGCGTTTACCTGTCTGCAATACCTTATTCATAGAATACTGTCAGATTATATCACTTCAAGGTCTTTCTTACACTTCCATTCTAGTAGTTCTTAAAGATATTCCGGCCTTTTTCTTAAAGGGCTCATGGCTTTTATCTAAAACTAATTTTACCACGACAACCGCGAGTTTTTCAGGCCCCATGAAATTACTTAACTCATTACTCATTCCTCCAGCGCAAGAGATAAATTACTCAAATTGAGACCTTCAGGAGGAACTCCGTAAAGGTAGCTGTCGTACGTTGTGCCAGAGAGATTTAAAGAAACTTCTCCTACGTTTCCTTCTTTCTCATCTGCTTCTTCTTCATCTACTTCTTCATTTGCCTCTTCTTCATCTGCTTCTGTATTTACTTCTTCATCTGCTTCTTCATTTATTTCTTCATTTGCCTCTTCATTTGCTTCTTCATTTACTTCCTCTACGCTTATTATTGCAACCTCAGAATCATCGAGCTTACCATCGCTCACCTCAAAGGATACGGTATAGAGCCCTTCCTGTCCGTCTGCAGGCGTCCAGCTAAATAACCCTGACTCTCCATCAAAACTTGCACCTGCAGGAAGGTCTGAGGCTGAAAATGTAAGGTTGCCTCCATCTTCATCAGAAGCTTTCACTGTAAAGTTCAAGTTTTCCCCAATCTTAACTGTAGCTTCGGGAATAAATTCAATAACCGGAGCCTGTCCAGTGTCAACAGAAAGATCTGATTCTGAGTCTGTGAGATTACTCTCGTCTATGTCAAAAATTTCCATTGTAAAATTGAGATCCTCTACAGTCTCATTCGTAGCCTCAGAATTCCAATATATTAATGAAGACTGCACGATCTTTACTCGTGAAGCCGTTGAAAGAGACGCATATTTTGTATTTCCATATTTTCCTATGTTGATCCTGTCTCCATTATTCTCAGGTTCTTTAGAGT
Source organism: uncultured Methanosarcinales archaeon (assembly GCA_964610495.1). Classification (GTDB taxonomy): domain Archaea; phylum Halobacteriota; class Methanosarcinia; order Methanosarcinales; family Methanosarcinaceae; genus Methanosarcina. Next base: position 20,652 of record CAZSVY010000182.1, on the reverse strand, counting down.
AGTCCGAGGAAACATATCCGGCATCAATACAGGGAGAGTTCGCTTTGTCCTTGACCCATTTTTTGCCATCCCAATGGCCTGAAACTGACTGGAGGTGATAGTCACGTTTCTTCGGGTCTGCAAAAAGAGGGTTTACATAGATATCAGATTTTGATGTGCAGCTTTTATAATTGCCTGCTGCGTTATTGTAAAGGCAGTTATTTTCCAGCACAAATTTGTGGTTTTTGGTGAGATAATTGACAACTCCATACCCTGTCCCACTTGGACTTTTTATACGCGACTTGGTATTTACAATTATATTGTTGCGAACAATGGTAGTGTATCCGGGCGTTGATGAGTAACTTGGAGAATAACCTTCTGGATACATGTGAACAACAGCGGCATGGTATGCTCCGTCAAAGACATTATTTTCGATTAGAGTGTCGTGGAATCCACTGGCTATAATGCCCCCTGTCCAGGTAATTCCAGTATTAGTGCCTGTGTTGTAGAAAATATTGTGATGAATACGGATGTTCTTCCCCTTTTCTTTGGTAGCAGAAGAAGTATCATAATTGAAAAGCCAGATTCCAGGCCCATACGTGTCATGCAATGTATTATCGTAGATCTCGATACTATCCATAGTACCTGCAGACTTTTCAATCTGAATGCCAGGCCCGCCTGTACACCGGTAGTATAAAGAATCTATTACGTTATCATGCACTTTTACTTTATTAGAATTCCAGATCCTAACTCCACTATTAGTCCTGCAGACTATTTTATTGTTCCAGACTTCTACATTATTAGATTCACTTACAAAAAAGCCATCGTGTCCAAGTTTGGAGATCTTATTATTGTAAAGCTGAATGTTCTCACCGTATTTTATCCTCACCCCATCTCCATGTCCATCGTGCATATACATGTTGTATACTTTTACGTTATTACAGTGGGTGAAGTACATTATATTGTAGTATCCTTTACCTTTAGTAATTTTGGAATTCCCATCATGGTTTACATTAACCTCAAACCCTCTTACTACAATGTTATTATTTCCGGAACTACTCATCTGCTGGATCAATGGCTTCATTGTTTTCCAGCCTGCATTATTTGCCAGCTTGATCACAGCAGTCGAATCCCCTTCAAGAATGGTATTACTGCCGATTAGAAGAGTATCGTCAATAACGTATGTAAAAGGACCTTTGAGGTGGACAGTTGTATATTTAGAGTTACCTGCCACAAATTTCAGAGCCTGATTGATCTGCACATGATCATCTTTTCCATCGCAGTTGAAATCTCCACTTCCATCTCCTGCAACATAAACGGTTGGTGCGGCACTTCTGCACGAAACAGTCGGTGCGTTTGCAAAAACGAGACAACCCACCAGGAGAAAAACCAGTAATCCTCTTTTTAGCATCTCTATCACCCAAGAATACTATGATAAATTTATCCATATGTTTATTAGAGTAAGAGCCAGGCAGGGAAGAACCCAGGTGCCTGCAAAACTTAAGATTGTCTGCCGAGAATTTTGGCAGATTTTTTACTCTGTCTTCTGAATTTCGGAAAAGCTTTTCCGATAGTATCCACTCTCCGAGATTCAAGGCTATAGAAATACCTGGAGAAACTATTCATAGCGAAGGCTACTTAATCCAGTCAAATGTGATAAATAGGCGATTCAGAATAAATCTCCGTATTTTTCAGGCCAATCTTCCAATTCACATGAATTCCCCCGTGAAAACATCGTGAATAAATTGGTTTTTAGGCCCTAATTAAATTTCTATAGTTAGTACTGTAATTAGATCATTATATTATAAAAGAATGTATGTGATGCTCTTAATTTTTTTATTAAGTCTTCGGAAAATGCCAGAGATCGCAAGTATGTAAAAGCTAAACGTTTACCTGTGCGCAGGACACTTTCATAGGATACGGTCAGAATACATAAGCATAAGAACCGGTCAGATTATATCCCTGCAGATCTCCAGAATCTTTTTTGCAACTCCATCCCAGCTGTTATTCTCAACGACATATCTGCGGCCTTTCTTTCCCATAGCGTCCTGAGTTTTTTCATCGGAAAGTAATCTTACTACAGCAGCCGCAAGCTCCTCCGGACTCTCGGGAGTTACTGAAATTCCGCCACCCGAAGACTCAATTAGCTCTTGAACTCCTGGAATACTGCTTGCCACAATCGGCTTTCCACAGGCGAGATATTCATACGTTTTCAAGGCCGAAAGTCCTATTTTCGAGTTTCTTTCCTTGATGAAAGGAGCAACGCAGATATCAGCCGCGTTAATGTAGAGAGGAACCCGTTCGTAGGGGATTCTTCCGGTGAAGGTAAACTTATCCGAAAGTCCCAATTCGGAAGTTATTTCCAGCAATTTATCCTTCATAACTCCGTCCCCGATAATAAGGAAACGAGCATTCGGGCATTTATCCAGAATTAAAGGAGAAGCCTGAATCAAAAATTCAACCCCCTGCCAGGCTGCAAGATGCCCGACAAAGCATACGTATTTTTTTGAGTTTTCAAGCTGCAATTCTGCTTTTGTCTTTTCTGAGTCCAGAGGCTTGAATACATCAGTATTTGCCCCATTTTTGATAACATAGACTTTGTTCTCAGGAACTGAGTATAATCTCACAAGTTCATCCCTGAGCTTATCCGTGACAGAGACAATTCTATCACAGTGCCAGTAATTGAATTTCTCGGAGCGAAGTGCCAGATAAGAAAAGACTTTGTATGCAAAGGACTGTGAATTCGGATTGACCTTTAACTCATCAAGAACCAGACCATTAACTTCCACTATTGAAGGGATTTTTAAAATCTTACATAGAATTATGGGAAAGAATGGAAAAGAGTTCTGGCGAAGATAAAGCACATCAGGCCTGTTTCTTATGCATGAATAAAGAAGATAAAAGGAAAGCATGAATTCGTAAGAAGGCTGTACAAGATATTTATTATCTATTACAGGCACATATTTTATTCCGCCAAGAGCACGATCTACGCTCTTCTGTCCGGGTGCAAACAGAACTATGTCAGTATATTTTTTCAAATTTCTTAGAAGCTCCAGAATGTGGATATTCGAACCTGATTTAGTATTGAAGGAGCCGTAATAAACCAGGAAAATATTATTTACTTTTTTAAGCATAATGGTAGCCGGTTATCAGAATAGCAAAAGTAGTTAATTAGTTTATCCCATGACTTTATTTATCATTTTGTCAAGTTCAAGAACGACGGTTTAGTATTAACTCAAGGATAAGAATTTAATGCGTTTTGGAGAGAAGTATTTATAGGATTAATTCTCTCCTCTGTCTGCCTTGAGGCATCCGAAGCGAAAAAGGGCAAAAAATTATGAAAGTACTGGAAGCATGTCAGGAATTTCCTAACAGGTATTATCCTCAACTTGGGACATTCATAAAACAAAGTATCGACTCAATTGCAAACCAGGGCGTAGATGTTACTGTTATTTCTCCAAAACCTTTCGTCCTTCCTTTTTCCGCATTTCCGTACCATAACTTTTTTAAACTGCCGCGGATTGAGCATACCGAAAAATACGACCTTCACTATCCGCGCTATATATATGCTGTTCCCAAAAAGTATTTTTATCCCGTAACAGGGATTTCATATTCTCATTTCGTTTCCGAATATGCAATTAAAAATATAAAGCCAGAACCAGACCTTATCCACGCACACTTTTCATATCCAGACGGATATGGGATGATGAAGCTTGCAAAGAAATGGAAAGTTCCTCTTGTAATAAGTGCACTCGGTACAATAGAAAGAAAAGTCGCTTATGAAGGTTCCTATACCTCAAAACAGATTATAGAGGCAATGAATTTTGCAGACAGGGTTCTTTCTGTCAGCGAAGATCTCAAACTCCATATAATAAATCTGGGAATAAACGAAGATAAAGTTCATGTGGTTCCAAACGGTGTTGATACCGGGAAATTCAAACCTGCAGGAAAAGCACATGCACGAAATCTGTTAAACCTGCCGCAGGAAAAGAACATTGTTCTATTTGTTGGAGCCCTTCGAAAAATAAAAGGTGTAGACTACCTGATTGAGGCTGCAAAGAATTTTGTAAATACGAATACTGACCTTTTTATGGTAGGCAGGGACGACGGCCTGAGAAAAAACCTGGAAAAAAGGGCACACGAACTCAAAATTGCCGATTGCATTAAATTTACTGGACCCGTAAACCATGAGGATATTCCACTCTGGATCTCAGCTTCGGATATCCTGGTGTTGCCTTCCCTTTCCGAGGGTAGGCCAAACGTAGTACTCGAAGCTCTTGCCTGTGAAGTCCCGGTTGTAGCAACAGATGTCGGCGGGATACCCGAACTCATGGTCGATGGGAAAACGGGCTATCTGGTGCCTGCAAAAAGTCCTGAAGAGTTATCCCGAAAAATTAATAAACTGCTTGAGGATAAAAGCCGGAGAGAAAACATGGGCAAGCTCGGGCGTAAAAGCGTAATCCAGAGGGGGCTAACCTGGGAAGCCCATGCAAAAAAAACTGTGGATATATACTCAGAGCTTCTGGAAAAGTTTTCGGAATAAAACCTGAGGCCCTCGGCTTACTTTTTTAATTCCTGACCTGCTGTGAATTACAGATTTTCAATCCATAGAATACAGATAAAACTGTAAAACTTTTACTCCTGTACAGATGCCTGCCACGCCACTTTATTCTTATATGTAAACACAGTCACCGGATTAAAAGGCATCTTTAAAAAAATAAATCTCAGGGATTATTTAATCCCTGGTGTGGAATGAAAATCTCTGTAGAAGGATTTGAATAGATTTTATCAAGAACTTCAAGGTTACTTTCCAGCTCAAGCTGGTTTTCGGGCAGCCCTTGATAGAAATAGTTAGAAGTATCCCTCAAGGTGCTTTCTTCACTGCCAAAGTATAATCCACTCCTGAGAAATTCCTTGGTTCTAAGAACTACATAACCTTTGTATTGTGGGAGTTTATTTACGTCACCGATTCTGTAGTTATCGTAAGATGAGATATTCATTTCTGCAGATGTTGCAGGGATCAGCGGGAGATAAAAGAACCTCGACGAGTAATAATCGGTGTAAATTGAGGAATTGGTAGGAACATACTTGAAAATGTGTTCAAAACCACTTAACTCTTCGGAAGTAAAGTATTCGTGTTTTGCTTCGTGACCAAGAAAATTCGAGTCCCCGATACTGAAAACCGAAGAGACTAAAACAAAGGTAGAAAACAATAAAACCACTAAGAAAGCGGAGTTGAGTTTCTTGGGGGAATATTTAGCCATATAGTTCCAGAATATATACAATCCATATCCCATTATGAAAGCCATAAAAGGGCTGACGAAAAGCATAAACCGATCAACTCTGAAGAGGACTTTGAACTGCCAGATTGTATTGAGAGGATTGGGGACATAAAATATCAGAGTAAACAAAGCAAACAATCCTAGCACAGAAGCATAATTGTTCTTGTAATTTTTCAGGAGAAAACCTATTCCTATCAAGGCAAAAAATAAAAAGATCGATTTATCCAGAAGCCCAATTAAATTAATAAAGCTCTCTTGAAGTACTTCTGCGCCTCCGGCAGTTAAAACTATAGAATCCAGGAACTGGCTTTGCAAACGGGGAGCCAGACTCCTCTGTACAAACACGTATGCTACAAAGAACCAGTATGCAGTGAAAATTACATTAAGCAATATAAAGAAGGGTTTGCTGATGTAGCTACCGTTCCCTATCATATATTCCGATGCAAGAAGAATGATCAGCAATAAGACAAGTTGCGGAAGGGAGACATTATGAACCAGGGTTAAAAAAACCGCAACAATCACTGAGAGGGCCTTTAAGGAAAGTTTGTCCTTTTTGAAATTGACACTATAAATCAGGTACAACAATATGACAAACATTACAAATGCCATTGTGCGGGTGATTACATTTGTACCGTAATAGAGCACGACAGAACTCGCAGAGAACAGTACGCATGAGAGGAGTGAAATCTGCCTGTTGTTTGTTATGTAATTAAAAAGGTAGTAAAGGAAAATTATGGTCATTACATAGATCGGTGCAGTTACCAGAAAAAGCGAGGTCTTTGTGCTTATGTTCAGGAGCTGAGAGGCTTCTGCAATGAGCACGTGATAAAGAGGAAAGTATGCATAATCACTTAAGGAAGTAGGAATTGTTTGCCCGGACATTGCAGTAACTTCCGAAAGAAAGATATGCGGCAGGATATCTGTAGTACCGAAGTAGAAATCGTAATTTAATGTCACACTGTAAATCAGGTTAATCGCAATTAAGAAAGATTCTGCCAGAATTAGAGGCGGATTTACATTTTTAGAGAAGATTTGCAGAAACACCGACAAATAAAGCCCTAAAATAAAGACGAAATAGTACGGCGGTCTGCTTCCCTCAGACAGCAAGAGTACAACTAAGGAACTGACATAAAATATCCCGAACAGGTAGGTAAGGGATTTCGTACTTAGTGACGGATAGACTTCTATGTCGTGCAAACTTACATCTTTTTTGTAAATAAACAGTATGAAAAGACAGGAAAGTATTGCAGGTATTCCTGTAAATAGCCCCCGAAGCGCATAACCGAGCTTTCCGGCTGCAAACATCCATAAGAACGTGAATATTACTGCGAAAATTATAGCTAGCGGAAACAGAAAGGAAATTAACCTCATTAGACGGTTATTATCCAATTTGAATCCTGCTTCTTTACTTAATCCGAACATACTATCTCCATGACCTTAAATAATCATAATTTCACAAATCGAATAAACTACTATCCAAATTTCTGTGTTTGAAAACTGATGAGAGTCCATCAGGACCGTATTGATTAAGAAGATTTTGCCCTGAAAAGCCCCCCAGATATATTCAAGTGTTTCGGTTGCTTTTTAGTATATGATCAAATAAATTCGTGAAAATTAAACATCCGAGCAGGAACTGGCTTTTGAGATAAGAGGAGAATTTGCAAAACTGTACAAAAACCCCAGCCCATAGGCAATGTGCTGCACAGGAATAATAAGCAGGGCAAAAAGACCGTATTTTGATCTCATTTTATAGCTAACCTGGATCGAGGTAATAAAAACGAGAATAAAATATACGGCCGTGAGTGCAAGAAGAAGCAGGCTTGGAGTGAAGTATATGATAGAAGCGAGAAGCAGGGTGGCTGCAAACAAGATGGCAATCGAAGGCAGAAATGCATACCAGCGAACAAATTCCCCATGTTTCTTGAAAAGTTCTGCCATCCACATACCATATTTAAACATCCTTACTGAAAAGGATTTGAGAGTACCTCTTCTATGGTGCAGAACCTGTGCTTCAGGGATGTACAAAAACCTGTTGCCTTTCTTACCGATTCTATAGTTCAGGTCTCCGTCCTGGCCCACAACGAACCGCTCGTCAAAACCCCCAACTTCCTGAATTGCAACTTTTTTATACATTGCATTGCAGTTAGGGAGAGAACCTACGTAATGCTTTTTTGTGGAGTTTTTGGACTGAGCCGAGCCTCCGGAACCCAAAAAAGATTCCTGTGCGTATCCCACCACCCTGCCAAATACAGGATCAGTGTCAAAAATCAGGTTAGGGCCTCCAAAACACACAACGTCATCTGGAGCTTCTTGCATTTCACAGATAAGAGCTTTCAACCACTGGGTATCAACCTTACAATCTCCGTCAGTAAACGCAACAAGTTCTCCCCTGGCATTCTTCACACCAAGGTTCCTCGCCGCAGCAACATTCTTTCTTTCATTAAGAAAGAGTTTGACAGGATACTTCTGCACTATGTCCCGCGTTTTATCGGTGGACATTCCATCAACAATGATAATCTCGTAAGAATCTCGCGGGTAATCTAGATTAAGAAGTGACTCAATGCATTCTTCAATGAATTTTTCTTCATTGCGAATGCCTACTACGATTGAAACGAAAGGGTATTTCATATAAATTGACCCCGTTTTAACATTATTGTTTTCGGATGTGCTCATTTAAAAATATCATCCTTGAGATGGCATGCAGTATTATTCCGGTAAATATCATAAAGGCTCCTATAATTGTTAGCATCACCATAAGGAGCGTGGGCCCGAAGCGCAGGGATCCTCCCATATAGTAGTCCTGTAAAAATTTGAGTCCCATAAGAAAGCCTGAAGATGCCATGATCAGGCCAGGAACTGAAAAATAGTACAGAGGCCGTCTATACTCCATATCTTTAAGGATTCGGAACAGGACTCTGGGCCCATGTATGAAAGGATGTTCACTTGAGCAGTTCTCAAGATCATACCTGCAATGGATTTCCACTTCAGTAAACTTCAGTTTGTAATCTCTGGCCTGAATGAGGATTTCAGAGCCTGCAGACATATCTGTACCATTCAAGTTTATATTTTCAATAGCTTTTTTTCCATAAGCTCGAAAACCACTCTGGGAATCGGTGACATTCAGACCGCCTGCGATATAGGTTGCGACATCAAGAACTTTCATCCCGAATTTGCGGTAAATAGGGACATTTTCACCGTTGCCATTGACGAATCTTGAGCCAATTACCAGATCGAATCCATTTTTTAAGGGCTCAAGAAGCTTGGGAATTTCGGAGGGGTCATGTTGACCGTCAGAGTCAATTATGACCATAGCATTTGCATCGAGCTTACGGGCGGTTTCAAAGCAATTCCTTAGGGCTGCTCCATATCCTTTATTTGTTCCGTGACGAACTACATAGGCGCCAAGAGATTCGGCGATATCGACAGTATTATCGGTGCTTCCGTCGTCTACAACTACTACCCTGTCGACGTATTTTTTGCAGCCCTTAATAACATCTGCAATGGCGTGGGCTTCGTTATAGGCAGGCATGGCTGCAATCGTAATGGCCATATGCAATCATCTACCTCTGTGGGGATAAAAGTAAGACGTCTCCTTAATAACGTAGTTTATTATAGAAGAATCAGTAAAAATTCCAAATTTGGCGAATATATTTTTCAGAGTCATCGCTCCATAATTTTTGAGGGGTTTCAAAAGGTCTTCTACGGCTACATTTACAGAGAACTAGTTGGGGGATTGTTCTCCTCCTTTTAGCAAAAAGAAGGAACTTAAATGCTCTGTAAGTGAGTCACAGCATTTAATATAAGACCTGTATCTGTTTTAATATACGAGCTATATAAGCATTTAGGCATGAAAAATAATTAACCAGTAACCCCGATAACGAAAAATGGTTAAATCCATGTGGAAGCCTGTTAGCCCGAATAATAGCTTAAAAGGTGCCTATTATTCATCCGATATAAAGGAACAATGGAAGAAAAAATTACACTGATATAAAGAATCAAAGATTTTTCTTGTTATATGTCAACGTTTACAAACCTGCTAGCACAGCCCGGAGACTCTACTTAAAAGATTGTAGAGATTGAAACTTAAAAAGCAAAAATTTCTTTCAGGAAGATAGAAAAAAAGGGAAAAGTATTTTAGATACAATGCAGGAAATGGGAAAGATATTTTATACAACTAAGTAATTGAGTAGATCGGGTTAAAACATTCTTGAAAACGAATATAATTCAGGAAAATAAATTCTGCTAAATCAGAAGAAATCCGGGATTAAAGCTCGGACAGTTTTCACCTTTCCGGCGTTATTCTTCGCAATTGAGGATTAAAGCAGCCGGTCAGAGGAAGTCGGAAGGTTTCCGAGAAACCTCATGAGGGAATAGAGAAATTGGCAGATTAGCCCGAGTAACAAAAAAGCTGGGAAGCCAGAAAAACATAAAACCGTTTTGAGGAGTCATATGACCGGAAACCAGAAGTTTCCATCTGACCTGCTCTTAGTAGCAGTCCTTGTAATTCTTACGGATATTTTCGTACTAGTTCCTGTACTTAGCGGAAGTTTTATCCGCACAGCCCTTGGCCTACCCCTGTTGCTCTTCCTTCCAGGGTATGCCCTGATAGCTATGCTTTTTCCGGAAAAAAGCGGACTTGAAGGAATGGAGAGGATAGCTCTTTCTGTTGCAATGAGCATCTCGGTTGTGCCTTTGATAGGGCTTGCACTTAGTTATACACCCTGGGGAATCAAGGAGGTGCCTCTCCTTACAAGCTTTTCCGCGTTTACCCTGCTCATGCTGGTAGCAGCATATGTTAGGAGAAGTTATCTACCTGCAGACAGGACATTTGAGGTACCTTTCAGGGTTCTTGCCCTTACCCTGATATCAGGGGTTATGGGAAACCCGGAATCAAAGACTGAGAAAAACCTCAGGATAATTCTAGCCCTTTCTTTCCTGATCCTGATAGGAACTGGAGCTTACGCCATTCTGGTGCCTCAGGAAAAAGAGCCATTTACGGAGTTTTATATCCTTGGGACCAACGGGATGGCCAATAACTATACAACAGAATATATACAGGGGGAAAGTGGGACCTACATAATAGGAATAGCAAATAATGAGCACAGAACAGTGGACTATACAATGGAAGTAAGGCTTGAAAATAAATTGCTGCCCCTTCCGGAAAACCTGCAGCATATCAGGCTTGCCCATAATACGACTCTGGAAGAACCTCTTGAGATTACACCTTCTGTTGAAGGGGAGAATATGAAGCTTGAGTTCCTGCTTTTCAATGAGACCGAAAAGAATGTGCCCTATAAAGACCTGTGCCTCTGGATAAACGTTGGAGAGGAGGTGTGAGGATGGGAACGTTTGAAAATCTGAGTATGGAGACTATGGAGGCTCCAGAAAGCGTAAGAACGAAAACATCTGAAAATCTGAAGGGAAGGACGCCTGAGATAAAATACAAATGGATTTATCTGGCAATCCCGGCTGCAGCGATTGCTTTTGCGGAACTGATGATATATTCGGGAAGAGAACTCGAAGCCATGGGAATACATGCATTAATTTTGCTTGGGCTTTCCCTTTCCACAATGTTCATAAAAAACGAGGAAATTCAGAAAACTTACCAGGCGCTAATTCTCCTGCCGATCCTGCGTCTGGTAGATCTTTCAATGCCACTTTTCTATGAAGAGAAGCTTTACAACCTTATTTTCATATATGGCCTTCTGGCAATTCCTGTAAGCATTGCAGTCACCAATCAGGAATTTACTAGCACGCAGCTCGGGATAACTTTTAAAAAAATAGGGGCATATATCCCCTTTTCAATACTGCTGGGCTTTTTATTAGGAGCAGGGGAATTCCTCATAGTCGGAAAAAATCCTCTCATCAGTGATCTTTCAATTCTTAACCTCCTGAATCTCACCATAATCATGATCTTTTTCGTGAGCCCTGTGGAGGAAATAATCTTCAGGTCAATCCTGCAGAATCGGCTAGAGATAATGCTAGGCATCCGGGAAGCTTTGATAGTTACGAGTATTTTATTCGGGCTAATGCACTCAGGATATGGGAGCATTAGCGAAATTCTCTACATATCCTCCGTAGGTGCTCTTATAGGTTACCTATTTTACAGGACACGGAGTTTGCCGCTGGTTACGCTAATTCATGGATTTATGAATGTATTCTTTTTCGGGATTATTCCCTTTCTCCTTTGAATTTCACTTCCACCAACAAATTCCAAAAATGAAGAGAAGAGGAATTCGATCAAAGGTAATTAAGACAAAAGCGAAAGCTGCGACAGAGTCAGGAACATAATTCCTGATTCACTCCCGATGAGATTACCAGGAAAACCCCATTTCAATTTCTGTAATGAAGGAAAGTATGGAATGGAGTAAATATGAGCAGTTCTTCTGTGATTTCTGCATTTTCACTCATATTTTTTCTAGGATTGACCAGAGAGTCTAGGCGTCAATTGTACTCCGCCTGAGCAGAAAAGTAAATGAAACTCCAACTGACCGCTGCAGTCAAAATTGGAAATCATTAAGGCAACTTCTCTTGAGCAAAAAACACTATTTTTTGAGAAATTAACCCTCTTGGTACAATCAGTATCTTTATTATAATCAGTCCACTTGAGCGAGCGAAGCGGTTTCTCTGGTCCATAAATAAGCCCTCTTGAGCGAAGCGGAGTGTAACGAAAAGGGCAGCGTACTCCCGAGGCGCAATTCGGGGCGCACTGCAGAGCCGCAACTCTGCCGAAAAGGGCAGCGTACTGCATTGTTTTATAGCACAGTTCAGACCGTCCTCCCGAGACGGAACTCGGGCGGTGACTCGGGAGCCGCAACTCTGCCGACTTTGCTGATACAGCCTTCGGGCTGACCTCTAAAATCATTAAAAGAGTGCAACAAGTTTAAAGAGAACGATTGCACCAAAGGAAAATAGCAGTGGAATAATTCCCATATTTAAAGAAACTTTCACAGCACTTTTCCAGTGCTTAGACACCGGGAGGAAATCCCTGAGCAAAAGCAGTAAAAGTAAAACTGCCGTAGCTACAGATGCACCGTCAGGAATTCCTGGTATTACGGTCGCCATTGAGAGCGCACCTGAAGAAACTGAATTAGAAGTAATTAAACTTGTAAGCGTAGTTAGAACCCCTCGAATTGATTAGCTTATTTAAGAAACAAATATGCAATAAGATATAAAAATCCTCCTCATACTACTGACAAATATCAAGAGGAGAAATACTAAATTTGGACTCTGGAGAAAGGGAGAAAATAACCTTAAATAACCTTAATGATAACAAAAATGCCGTGGGTTTACTTTGCAATCAAAAGAAGTTGATAATGGCAGATTGCCTGTGAAAACCTTAAAAGAAAGCAAATTTTCTGATTAGACGGTCCTTGATTAGGCGAATTTCTTGATTAAACCCATACTCGATTTTAGTTGTCTGGAACGAAAATTCTTACCCAATCCATGATGTGCTCCATTGCTTACTCACTTGAAGCTTCTAGAGTATAAAGTTATTTAATGTGTTACGACGATAATAACACTGTAAATAACAGTTAAAGGGTGTGCTGTGAGACTCTGAATGCAAAAAAGAAAAAGATGAATTGAAGAATTTACTAGAAAGGGAAAGAGGATAGGAAAATAAACCAAATCACTTAAATAATTACAAAGTATATTGAACTAAAAAATTAAGATAGTTATGAAAATCAATGGGAGTGGATGACGGAAAAAGGAATAACAATCGGCCCTGGGGTTTACTTTGAGAGTATGGATTAGCCCGACCATCGGGAATGTGAAAACGAAAAGTTACGTAAAACTGTACAAAAAGTAGACAGATACTTTTATGCTCCAACGGAAAGTTTGTCTGGTCAAATTGAAAGCCAGAGAAACGGGGGGAAAAATGAACTCCACTGAATTTAAAATTCACAGCTCTTCTAAGATATACGGTACTTCTGTAATCGGGAAAGACACAGTAATAATGGAAAATGTGATTCTAGGATACCCTGAACACAGGGTCTTGATGGAGATCTTGAAGCAGAATATTGAAATTGAAGACTTTGAATTTCCAGGGTGTACCATAGGCCCGGATTCGATTATAAGGGCTGGATCAACGATATTTTCCAACGTAAAAACTGGAAAAAACTTTAAAACCGGGCATAATGTAATGATCAGAGAAAATACGGAAATCGGAAACAATGTCCTTATTGGAACCAACGTCATTATAGATGGGCATGTGAAGATAGGAAATAATGTCAGCATTCAGGGCAATGTTTACATTCCGACCAATGTCATTATCGAGGACAATGTATTCATCGGGCCCTGCGCGGTTCTGGCCAATGATAAATATCCTATTCGAAAGAAGTATGAACTGAAGGGTCCTGTTTTGAGAAAAGGCGCATCTATAGGTGCGAACGCCACCTTGCTTCCGGATGTTGAAATAGGTGAAGGGGCAATGGTTGCAGGAGGAGCACTTGTGACAAAAAATGTGCCCGCCTGGAAGCTTGCAGTCGGTGTACCCGCCAGAATACAGGAACTCCCCAAAGATTTAAAGGAATTGAATAGAATATAAACCTAATAGAAAATCAAGGTTAAGTAAGATTAGTTTTATTGAGATTATTAAAAGAGGTCCCAAAATGATCCCAATTGCCAAGCCCATGCTGGGTAAGGAAGAAATTGATGCAGTAACAGAGGTCCTGAGTTCAGGCATGATTGCACAGGGCCCGAAAGTCGAAGAATTTGAGCTTGCTTTTTCCGAATATACTGGTTGTGAGTACGCAGCCGCTGTGAACTCTGGCACTGCAGCCCTGCACATTGCGCTTCTTGCCCACGGCATAGGAAAAGGAGATGAAGTGATTACAAGTCCCTTCAGTTTCATTGCAACAGCAAACAGCATCCTTTACACAGGGGCAAAACCTGTTTTTGCAGATATAGAATCAGATACATATAATATAGATCCTGAAAAAATTCAGGAGAAAATTACTCCAAAAACCAGGGCTATCATGCCTGTCCACCTCTACGGACACCCTGCAGACATGAAAGCGATAATGGAAATTGCAGATGATAGTAAGCTTATTGTGATTGAAGATGCCTGCCAATCCCACGGCGCAGAATGCCTTGCAAAAAGGGTAGGTAGCTTCGGGACAGGAGCATTCAGCTTTTACCCTACTAAAAATATGACAACCAGCGAAGGCGGAATGCTCACTACAGACAAAAAGGAAATTGCAGAAAAGGCAAAAATGATCCGGGCTCACGGCTCAAAAATCCGCTATCTGCATGAAATGCTGGGTTTTAACCTGCGGATGACTGATATTGCAGCTGCAATCGGGCTTGTACAGCTTGGGAGGCTGGACGGATTTACCGCAACCCGGCAGAAAAATGCAGAAATACTCTCAGCAGGGTTAAAAGGAATATCCGATATTGTACCTCCAGTTATAAAAGCCGATTGCACCCATGTGTTCCACCAGTATACGGTCAGAGCAGAAAAGAGGGATCAGCTGGCAGCTTTCCTGAAAGAAAAAGAAATAGGAACGGGAGTCCACTATCCTATATCCATTCATAAGCAACCGGTTTACAGAGAACTTGGATATGAGGATTCCTTGCCGGTCTCAGAAAAGGCAGCTGAAGAGGTCCTCTCTCTCCCTGTGCACCCAGCATTATCCAGAACCGATTTGCAGGAAATAGTCGAAGCGACCAAAGAATTTTATGCAAAGGATTGAGTAGTTTTCCAGCCACTGCATTCTCAGAACAGGAAGTGAGACTTTTGATCAAAGTAGGAGTAATAGGAACAGGTGCCATGGGGCAGAACCACGTAAGGATTTATAGTGATATGAATGGTGTGGAACTCGCCGGAATCTCGGATGTAGACCAGAAACGTGTTGAAGCAATGGCTACGCAATTCAAGACAAAAGCCTTTACAGATTATAAGAAAATGCTTGCCGAGGGGCTTGATGCGGTAAGCGTAGTTGTGCCCACCAAGCTGCATAAGCAGGTCGTACTTGACGCTCTTGACGCAGGGGTACATGTCCTTGTGGAAAAGCCAATTGCAGATACGACTGAGAACGCGGACCTGATGATAGCAGCCGCAAAAAATGCGGGAAAAATCCTTATGGTTGGGCACATTGAACGCTTTAATCCCGCAGTGATAAAGCTCAAAGAGATTATTAATTCAGGCATTCTTGGAAAGATAGTTTCAATTTCGACCAAACGAGTCGGACCTTATAACCCGAGGATCAGGGATGTGGGAGTAATCCTGGACATTGGAGTTCATGATATAGATGTGATCTCATACCTTTACGGCAAGAAAATAAATAGTGTTTATGCAATTGCAGGTGCTGATATTCACTCATTTGAAGATCATGCCTCAATTATCCTGCGTATGGACCATAACTTTGCAGGAGTTGTGGAAACAAACTGGCTGACTCCGCATAAGGTAAGGCAGCTGACTGCGATAGGGGTTAAGGGTGTTGCTTATCTGGACTACATTAACCAGACAGTACAGCTACATGATAACGAATGGATCAGAAAAGCCAAAGTAGAACAGAGTGAGCCCCTGAAAAATGAACTCACCTATTTCATAGATTGTGCTGCAAACGGTAAAAACCCTAATCCCTGTGGGGAAGATGGAAAACATGCCCTTGAAGTGGCAATGGCAGCCATAAAATCCTACGAAGAAGAAAGATTGATTGAAGTAGGACTATAAGAAAGATAAAGCTCTGAAGAAGTAAAATCTCGAAAATCTTTGAAAACAGGAAAGATTTGAAAAACCTGAAAAAAACAATTTGGAAAGTGATGAATATGAGTAAATTAGAAAAACTTTTCAAGGAAAGAGGCCCAATCAAAAAAATTGGAGTGCTTGGAATGGGCTATGTAGGTATTCCTTCAGCGGTTCTTTTCGCAGATGCCCCGTGTTTTAATAAAGTTCTTGGCTTCCAGCGCAACTCAAAAAGTTCAAGTTACAAAATCGATATGCTCAACCGTGGAGAAAGTCCTCTCAAGGGAGAAGAGCCAGGCCTCGAAGACCTTATTAGCAAAGTTGTTAAAGCCGGCAAGTTCGAGTGCACTCCCGATTTCTCAAGAATATCAGAACTTGATGCCGTCACTCTTGCAATCCAAACTCCTTTTGCAAATCCTAAAGACCTGGAGCCTGATTTTTCCGCACTCATTGAAGGTATAAGAAACGTGGGAAAAAACCTGAGACCAGGCATGCTCGTTGTTCTTGAGTCCACAATCACCCCAGGCACGACCGAGGGTATGGCAAAACAGATTCTTGAAGAAGAGTCAGGCCTGAAAGCAGGAGAAGACTTTGCCCTTGCCCATGCCCCTGAAAGAGTAATGGTAGGCAGACTTTTGAAGAACATCAGGGAACATGACAGGATTGTGGGCGGCATCAATAAAGCAAGTATCATGCGAGCTGTTGAGCTCTATTCTCCTGTATTGACTGTGGGGAAAGTAATTCCTATGAGTGCAACTGCAGCCGAGGTCACGAAAACTGCAGAGAACACCTTCCGCGATCTCCAGATTGCAGCAATCAACCAGCTTGCCCTTTACTGTGAAGCGATGGGCATAAATGTGTATGATGTCAGGACTGGGGTGGATAGCCTAAAAGGAGATGGGATTACAAGAGCTATACTCTGGCCAGGGGCAGGCGTTGGAGGCCACTGCCTTACCAAGGATACGTATCACCTGGAAAGGGGAGTTAAGATAGGAAACGGGCAGCTTGATTATCCGGAAGGTGCAGATTCAATCTATGTACTCGCAAGAAAAGTCAATGATTTCATGCCTGTCCACATGTATAACCTGACTGCTGCAGCCCTTAAAAGGATTGGAAAGGAGATGAAAGGCTCAAAGATTGCAATGCTTGGCTGGGCTTTCATTCGGGATTCGGACGATGCGAGAAACACACCTTCAGAACCTTACAGGGATCTCTGCCTGAAAGCAGGCGCGACAGTCACGGTGCATGACCCTTATGTTGTGAACTATCCAGGCATTGAGATCTCGGGTGATCTTGAAAAGGTCATCAGAGACGCGGACGCTGTAGTTGTTCTTGCAGGACACAGTGCATACCTTGATGTAAAGGCTGATTGGGTAAAGGAAGTTTCAGGTAAGGTAAATCCGGTTATCGTGGATGGAAGAAATGTAGTTGAACCGGATGAATTTATTGGCAAGGGGTTTGTCTATAAGGGGATTGGGAGAGGCGATAAAAACGAACATGTAGTAGTGTGAGCATAAACTCTCTTTGAGAGATTAATTCAGTCTTTCAAATCTGGAAAAAGGGCGAGAAAAATGATTGAGAAACTAAAACAAAACGAGGAACTCTGGGATCTGTTTACCAAAAAAGAAGAATACAATTTGGCCTTCTCTGACCAGTACGATAGGTTTCCTTACTATTTAAGCGGTCAGAGGAATGTTTTTGACCCGAGAGTTTCCAGATTTCTGGTGGAAAACGGGTTACGCCCTGAATACCCGGATGGAAAAAAGTTCGCGGTCTGCCTTACTCACGATATTGATGTGGTATATCCGGAAAAACTCTATCCGATCATCGGGACTGCAAAAGCATTTGCTAAAGGGAATTTAGCAGATGCTATAAAGACACCTTTCTCCAGAATTAACAAAAGGTGTAACCCTTGCTGGAACTTTAGAGAAATAATGGAGCTAGAGGCAAAATACAATGCTAAGTCCAGTTTTTATTTTCTCGCCTTGCGCCCTGGAGAAAAAGACTTCAATTATGAAATTGAAGATCTCGAAGCCGAATTAAAGTTTATATCTTCTCATGGATGGGAAGTAGGCCTGCACGGAGGGCACGAATCTTACAAGAGTTTTGAGGATATGAGAGAAAAAAAACAGAGACTTGAAAGGGTTCTTGGCAAGCAGGTTATAGGGTACAGAAATCATTTTTTGAGATTTAAAGTGCCGGATACATGGGAATTGTTAAGCAGAGCAAACTTTAAGTATGATACAACATTCGGGTATGCCGACTGCGCTGGTTTTAGAAATGGGATGTGCCATCCTTTCAGGCCTTATAATATAAATACCGGGAAACAAATCGATATCATTGAGCTTCCTCTCATAGTTATGGATCGGACTTTATTAAGAAGTTACATGCGGCTTGACGTTAAAAAAGCCTGGGAACTCATAAAAGGCCTTATTGAAAAGGTCGAGCAGTACAATGGCGTAATTACAATTCTGTGGCATAATAATACATGCATTGAGGGAGAAAGCCTTAAATATTACGAAAAATTCCTCAAATATGTCTCCGGCAAAAAAGCCTGGATTGCAAGCGGAGAGGAAGTATATAATTGGTGGTCTACTAATATTGAACCGAGACACTGAAAAAAAAGTGTCCATACAACTCTGGCATATTTAACTGGCAACTATAAGAGGCTAACATAAATCAAGCATTGTGGATAAATAGGATAATATTAATCAAATTAAGACGTGTTATTGAATCAAAACAATATTAATAACACTGCAAGTAAATTTGATTAATAAACTTTTTTCTCATCTGTGCGAAGTGCCTGATGCAGATAAGCCGATTGCTACCAGTTTATGTACCCTGAATTCTTTTGAAGTTAACAGTGACACTCTATTCAAACTCTGTCCATAACTGGCATCCCGTCAGAAACCATAAAAAGTAGCCTATGGTAAAGTATGGTAAAGTAATGTTAAGGGAGTGAGCAGAAATCATATGAGCTCAATTGTTACGTGTATGTAAAATAAGAAAGCCGACAAATTTATTTCGGGAAGGTTTATTTATATGGGGGCTTAGAGGGGAAAAAGTCAGATGTCCAACATCAGCTCTAGGATATCATACCCCAGGAATTGCATTTTCAAAGATAAAAACGGCTTGAAAATGCAGGAATACATGGAGCTCAGCTCTAAAGGAAACTTCGTTTAAGGTACTGGATATGGATGAGACAATAGCAGATGCCACAGAGAAACGATCTGATAACAGTAAGAAAGAAAGCTTTGCTTTCGATGTGTTGACACTTGCAGGCGGGACAACCTTTGCTCAAATCCTTACGATTCTATCTGCCCCTGTGTTAACCCGCCTGTACGGGCCTGAAGATTTCGGGGTCTGGGCACTGTATATTTCTATTACCAGCCTTATCAGTGTCATTGCGTGCATGAGGTACGAATATTCCATAATGCTGCCTGAGTCAGATGAAGAGGCTGTAAACCTGTTAGGGCTGAGTGTTCTGGCGGTGCTGCTTGTAAGTGGGTTAACCTTTCCAATCATATGGTATTTTAAAGAACCTATAGTTAATATTCTGAATTCTCAGCAGATAGGAGACTATCTGTGGCTTGTGCCTCCATTTATCTTTGTAAGTGGGTTATTTCTTGCACTGAATAACTGGAATTCCCGAACAAAACTTTTCAAAAGGCTTTCCCTTTCAAGAGTCTTCAGTTCGGTCTCGAGTACTGCAACACAGATAAGCCTTGGGTTTGAAAAAATCGGTGCAGGCGGGTTGATAGCTGGAAGTCTTGCCGGCCAGTCTATTGCAACGTTTGTGCTTGGAGGACAGATCTGGAGAGATGACAGGAAATTAATTGTGAAAAGCCTGAGCCGGAAAAAAATCTATGAGGGGTTTAAGAAGTACTACAAGTTTTCGTTTATAGATTCCTGGGCTGCCCTTATGAACTCAGTCTCCTGGCAACTTCCTGCTTTCCTTCTTTCAGCCTTCTTCACGCCTGCAGTAGTGGGTTTTTATTCCCTTGGCTTTCGCCTTTTGCAGTTGCCGATGAGTTTCATAGGAGGCTCGATTTCACAGGTCTTTTTCCAGAGAGCCTCAAGAGCTTTATCCGAAGGCACCCTCCCTTCCCTGGTTGAAAATGTTTTCAGAATGCTTGTGATTGTAGGCATGTTCCCGATACTGGTCCTGACAATTGTCGGCAGCGACGTCTTTACGGTCATTTTCGGAAAAGCCTGGGCAGAAGCAGGCGTTTATACTCAGATCCTGAGTCTCTGGGCTTTTATATGGTTTATCTCGTCCCCATTAACCACTATATACGTGGTCGTCGAAAAACATCACTTCGGTTTTCATTACAATTTTTTCAACCTGATCACACGCCTTCTTTCTCTTACGATCGGCGGCTTGCTCGGAAGCGCACGTATGGCACTTGTTCTTTTCTCAATCTCAGGAATTCTGGTATATGGTTACCTTTGCCTGAAGATGATGTCCTATTCCGGAGTAAAGATTTCAAGAGCCCTGAAAATTGTATTCTCGAATTTTATTCTGTTTGTCCCTGCAGGAATTGTCCTTGTTGCCCTCAAAACCGCAGAAATAAACCAGGTTCTGCTTGTTGTCTTTTCCGGCGTGATTATCGGGATATATTATCTCTACATTTTGAAAACCGATGCACAGATAAAAAGGATAGTGAAAGAATTCAGGGCATGATGAGAGGGTTAGAGAAT
>CAZSVY010000181.1:0-4425 GCA_964610495.1 uncultured Methanosarcinales archaeon | reverse complement strand
CAAAAATAAACAAGATTCCACTGGCTTTCGGAAGCACCGCGATAGAGCTTAATATTCCTGAGAGAAACGTCTCGAGTGTGATTTTGCCCTCGGAGCCTGAAAAAAAGGAAGATGCAGCTTTCTTGATTAAAAAGGCGCTTGAAAATCCCATAAAAAGCAGACGGCTTTCCGAGATTGTAGATCCGGATTCGAGCGTTGTGATCATCGTTAGCGATGTTACGCGGCCAACCCCGACTGCAAAGCTTCTTCCGCCTCTGCTTGAAGAACTTTATCTTGGAGGGGCAAAGGACGAGAATATTACTATTGTCTTTGCTCTTGGGCTGCACAGGGATCAGACTGAAGAGGAATCCAGAAAACTGGTAGGAAATGAGGTCTACGGAAAAATCCGTTGCATCCAGCACGATACCCGCAGATGCAGACGTATCGGCATGACTTCCCGAGGGACCCCAATCGAGATATTTGAAAGTGTTCTTGATGCAGACATTATCATAGGGACCGGAAGCATCGAATTCCATTACTACGCAGGATACAGCGGGGGAGCAAAGTCAGTGCTGCCTGGCGTAAGCTCGACAGAGGCAGTTATTACAAACCATAAAATGATGATTGACGAAAAAGCTGTTTCCGGAAGGCTCGACGGTCCTGTGCGGCAGGACATGGAAGAAGCCGCAAAAATTACCGGCCTTGATTTTATCCTGAATGTGGTGCTTGACAGTAAAAAAGAGATCGTTGCTGCCGTTGCCGGGGACTTCATCGAAGCCCACAGGAAAGGCGTGGAGGTTGTGGATTCCATGTACAAAGTGCCTGTAGAGCCCGCAGATGCGGTTATAGTTTCCTGCGGAGGCTTTCCGAAAGATATCAACCTTTTCCAGGCAAATAAGGCGCTTGACAATGCAACCCAGGCAGTGAAAGAAGGAGGCTCCATCATCCTTGTGGCCGAATGTGCCGAAGGAATCGGAAACCAGGTTTATGAATGCTGGAACAGGGAATGTCGGAGCCCTGACGACGCAATCGAGCGTTTCAAACATTGTTTTGAGTTCGGAGGGCATAAAACTGCGATCATCGCAAAAGTCTCAAAAAAATTCAGGCTTTATCTCGTCTCAAAGCTCTCAGACGAACAAACAAGGACTGCATTCTTTACTCCGATGCCAGATTTAAAGGCCGCCTTATCTGCAGTGCTCTCGGAAAACCCTGATGCCAGGATTCACCTTATGCCCCACGGAGGGCAAACCCTGCCTGTCAGAAAGGATAACTGATGAAAAGATAATTAATGAACTTTGAGTGGGCCTGTTTTCAAATTTCAAGCTTAACTTTTTTGAAGCATTTTAAAAACCTTTAATACATTCCATTTTTCTTCTTTTAAAAAATCGAGAAATAAAAGAGAGATAAAGGAGAAAATGAAAGAAAAAATAAAAGAAGAAATAAAAGAAAAAATAAAAGAAAAAATAAAAGAAGAAATGAAAGGAGAAATGAAGAAGAAATAAAAAATAAATAAAAAGGAATTAAAAGAAGAAGTAAAACATAAAAACGGAAATAAGGTGCAGGTTTAAACGCCTGCCGAATCCGCTGTATTGCTTGATACTTTTTCTGAATTTTCTTCCTTTTCGTCTTCAAACCTGAGCCTGAAAGCCTTCTTCAGGAATTCAGGTGAAAGTTGGGGTGTCATATAACTCACCACGATCAGGGCAAGAAGCGAGAGTGGAGTTGCGATCAGGATCGGGTCCACAAGTGGCCAGGTGCCTGCAAGTAAAGTTTCCTTTCCGAAGATTGCCTGGCAGATCCCGAGAGGCACTGCTTCTTTTGCATGTATAAACACCAGCCAGAAGAGACTGCTTAAAGACCCGATTACAAGGCTTGCAGTTGCTCCTGCTTTCGTCGTGCGTTTCCAGAAAAGTGCTCCGATAAATAAGGGCAGGAAGGCGGATGTGCACAGGCCCATGAACATGGCAGTGGCTCTTGCAATAATGCTTCCGGGCAGGATATATGCCAGAATAACTGCTACCAGGATGGTAAAGGCGATTCCTATTTTTGTAACTTTGACGGTTGCCTTGGACTTGCCTTTCATTATACTCTGCTGGTAAACATCGTACCCTATTGCCGTGCCCATTGTATGGAACTGGGCGGCTGCGGTAGACATTGCGGCTGAAAGCAGGCTGAGCATAAAGATTGCTACGAACATTTCAGGCATTGCATGGTTCAGGAACGCGGGCATTATGAGGTCAGTATTTCCGTCCGGGACAACCTGAAGCGAAATCATGCCCATGGTTTTGTAGAAGTATACGTTGGAAAGAGCCCCTATAGCATATGCGACTCCTACCATCATCAGGAGGAATGGACCTCCGATGGCAACTGCTCTTTTTAGGGAACGGTCATCTTTTACAGTCATGAACCTGACTGCAAGCTGAGGCTGCGCAAGCACTCCGATTCCCACTCCCATTATGATTGTAGAAATCATTGTCCACCAGATAGGGGAGCCAAATGCCGGCATCGAAGTCCAGCCCATGTGTCCCTGGGCTGCAAGGGCCGGAGGAACAAGGTTTGCCATATTTGTAAGAGCCTGGTGGGCTTCAGTAACTCCTCCAAGCATACTGTAAGTGTAAATAAGCAGGAAACCCATTCCAAATAACATCAGGACAGCCTGCATGGCGTCCACATACATCACTGAAAGAAGGCCGCCCTTAATCACATAAGAGGCAATGATAATAGTAAATATTACAAGAGCAACATTGTAATTAACTCCAAGTGTTGTCTCAAGGAATCTTCCGGCTCCTATGATCACGCTTGAAGCATAAAGCGGCATGAAAATCCCTATCAAAAGCCCGGAAAAGGCCTGAATGAATTTTGACTGGAAGCGCTTCCCAATAAATTCAGGATAGGTTATAGCTCCCAGATTCAGCCCCATGCGTCGGGTTCGAGGCCCAAAAACTACGAAGGCGATGAAGATCCCGAAAAAGATATTCATAAATACAAGCCACAGAAGTCCCATTCCTAAAGACGCGGCTACCCCACCGAACCCTATGATTGCGGAAGTGCTGATAAATGCAGCTCCGTAGGAGAGAGCCATAATTGCAGGATGTACCCCTCTTCCGGCGAGCATATACCCTTCGGTCTGGGAATTCTTCTTGTATCCCAGGTAGGCGACGTAGAAAGTGGCTCCAAGATATACGATAAGAAAGAGGATAAGAATTGCAATACTGACTGCCATAGTAGACCATTCCAAAATAGTTCCAATTACTGTTTTTTTCTCAGGCTTCATCAAAGCTTTATCAAAAAATTTGATTTAACCTGACTCTTTAGATCAATCTCAATTTATTCCAAATTTATTGGTCCTGGGTCACTTTCTTCTTAGCGCTGCTCTTTACTGTCTGCTCTTCGTCTCCGCCTCTCCAGTGATAAGCCCCATAAACCATGCATCCGAGTGCACTTAATATACTGGCAAGATATGCAAGCCAGATATACGGATCAACTATTCCTAACATCTTCAACACTTCCTGAAAAATATCCTGATAATGGTTAACGTGATACTTGTTAGCATTGTACATTAACGCTTTTTGCTATTTAAATATATTGAGTAAGGCAAATTCCAGTATAAAGTAAACTTTATAAATTGCAAAATTAATTTAGTACAGCTTCACTCCAGATCCAACTGGACCAGGAGACTGCTGCGAAAATTTCTGAGGTACTTTTATGCGCAGATTAATAAAAGCCAGCCTGATTATCTTATTTCTTCTTGTTCTGGGAGCCAGTATATTATACTATCATACAGACCAGCTTTATCATGACAGTTTTACGAGTTCGTACGAGTATGGTATCACTCTTAGCACGGATTCGGAATTGAAGAACGTAACCTTCTACCTCCCGCTTCCGGTTTATGAAAACGAATCCGAGATCGGAAAAGAACTTATAAGCAGAGACTTGCAGGAAATAGGGGAATGGAATTTAAGTATTCTGGATACGGAACATGGAAAAATGCTTGAATTGAAAACAGATAGTTTTGTTCCGGAAATGTACTCTCCTGCCGTTGTAGATGAAATCCCAAAATCAGAAGAAACTGGTTATATTCAAAGTCCGGAACTGGCATATGAACTGAAGGAAGACGAACTGCAAGAGGACGAAATGCAGGAAAATGAATTGAAGAAAGATGAAGTGCAGAAAAATAATATGAAGAAAGATGAAGTACAGGGAAATGAAGTGAAGGAAGAGGAATTGTTGGATGCCAGTATACAGGCAAATTCCAGTATAAAGTAAACTTTATAAATTGCAAAATTAATTTAGTACAGCTTCACTCCAGACTGACGGGTCGGGATGTTGCTGCAAAAATCCGGAGGGTGTTTTTATGCGCAAATTGGTAAAAGCCAGCCTGATTATCTTATTTCTTCTTGTTCTGGGAGCCAGTATATTATACTATCATACAGACCAGCTTTATCA
>CAZSVY010000180.1:0-7003 GCA_964610495.1 uncultured Methanosarcinales archaeon | reverse complement strand
CTTCCTGCAAAGACCCTCATAGAAGTCAAGATTATCGAAGTATTTCAGTGCGCCCCCGGCCCTGAAGCAGGGAAGAAGTTACTCTGATCGAATTAAACTATAGCGCATCAGTATAATATCCGGATAAGCACCCATAGATATCAGGATGAAGAAATGAATTGTGGCAGAGAGTGTCGAAATGGTTGAAAATAAGGGAAAACCCCCTGTTTTTTGTGAAAAGTTCTGTATAGTCTGCAAGGGTGCAAGAGAGGGAAACCAAATTTGCAAGACTATCCAGAACATTGAATTGAAAATCTTCGGGAAAAACGGCTGCATCTGGGGAGCAGCAAGGACAAAGTATTACGGAGTCACTCCTGATAAAAAACTCCCTGGAAATTCAAGAAAAAATAAACAAAAACAGACTGGTAAAAAGAAATAAAGAATAAGAAAGAAGAAATTAACGATGCTATAAAGTGCTATAAATGCTATAAATGCTATAATATACCAGATATCTTACAGTAGCAAATTCAGAGAATATGGTACTGAAAATAAAATAGAAATAACTGAACCATTTATAGCTGAACAGTTCGTAAAGGAATCATTTATAGAACAGGCTGTAAACATTTATAGAACAGTCTATAAAGAGATCATTTATAACTAATTTATTTAATATGATATTGCCATAAAGAGAAATGAGAAGAACAGAATCGAGAAGAAACAGGTACTCATTCTTTCCTGTTCGCACTTATTCTCTTTTGTGGTTTTTTCAGTAATTTCCCTGATTTAGCTATTGCTTTTTATTTGTGAATGCTGGCGGTTCTTTCATATATTTCCTGAATCGAATCTGCCACTTCCCCCGATTTTACTGTACAATGATTAACCATAAAGATTTATTACGAAGAAAGATTCCAGAAATAAAGACTTACGAAGAAGGGTTCCAAATAAGAATTTACGAGGAAGGACATCCGAAGTATGCCTGTAATGAGCATTATTGCCTGCGGAATGCTCGAAGATGAGCTTGTACATGTATTATCAAACGACCGAGAGCTAAAGCAGCTAATAGTCGTGGAAAACCGGGACAGCTCAGGGTTCCTTCGTAAGCTCAGATTAAGGAATTGCACCCCAAGGGCAGTTTTTCTGGACCGGGTCCCAATGCTCCTGCAAGGCCGACACAGCCCTGCTTTCAGAGCTTCTTCAAAGCTTCTCTCATGCTTTCCGTTATTCAAAAAGTTTTGCAGGAAGAGGGAAATCGGGGAAGAGATAAGTGTTGTTGTGAATCTGTTAAGCCTGGGCCTGCATGCCGATCTTGAGATTCTGAAGGCAGAGGTGTACAGAAATATCCGTGAGATGGCTCCCTTCTCGGATAGGATCCTGATTTTTTACGGCACCTGTGGGCACGCACTTGGAAAACTGGAAGAGGACCTGGCAGATCTCGGATGTCCGCTTTTTTTCCTTAAAGACAAAAACGGGGAAACTATAGAAGACTGCATAAGTTTAGCACTCGGAGGAAACGAATCCTATGCCAGGGCCATGGCCGAATTCCGGGGCATGGGAACAATCTACCTGACCCCTATGTGGGCTTCGAGCTGGAAACGGCTGGAAAATAAAACCGGGAGCCGGGACTTCAATAGGCATTACCTGAAAAATCCACTATATTGCCTCGCTGCAAAAATAGACGGCGGGCTTATGAGCGATCCGGATTTTCATATAAACGTTAAAGAGTTTGCCTCTACCTTTGGCATGAAAGTTGTAAACCTCAAAGGAAATATGGAAATTACCGAACAGTCGTACCTGAAAGCCCGAAATGGTGCAGATAGAAAATAATAAAGAAGCTTGTTTAAATTTTTATTGAAAGCCTGTTTAAATTCAGGTTAGCTCTTTCGATAGAAGGCCGGGTAAAAAAGGAAGAGCAGGCTTTAACTGATCTTAAATTACTTGAATGACTAAATTTTATATACTTTCTCACCTTTTTAATATCAAATAATATATTACTTTTAAATTCCCTCTAGTAACTAAATTCTTTGGGGTGTCCAGAATAGATATCAGTAAAAAGGTTCTTTTAATAACCCTCTTAATTTTTGCCGTTCTTACGGCTGCATTTACGCTCACTCATAGCATGCAGCTTTCCAACTTTCTGGAACTTGAACAGGCGGACACACTGGAGAATGTAGAAAGGATACAGAATGCCATTTCGACTCAACAGGGATATCTTAGTTATATAAACCAGGATTGGGCCTGCTGGGATGATACCTACCGTTTTATTGATGACAGAAACCAGGATTATACAGATGTAAACCTTCAGAATCAAACTCTTGCCGGAATCAAGGTTAATGTGATGCTTTTTGTGAATGAAGCCGGATCTGTGGTCTATGCAAAATCAATAGATATTGACACTGCAGAGGAAGTGCCAGTACCGGAGGACCTTCTTGATCTGGTAGAAAACGGAACTCTCCTCACAAAATCAGAAAATGACACCATAAGCGGTTTTGTTTTGCTCGAAGAAAACCCTATGTTTATTTCGTGCCATCCTATCCTTACAACAGAGTACGAGGGGCCTATCAAAGGCACTTTGATTTTCGGGAAGTATTTTGACAACGCCCTTCTGAAATCCTTCGAAGATGCTACCTGTTATTCTCTTTCAATGTATAGAACCGATGAGGAATTACGTGCTGACGCTCAGTCAAGGTTTAAAAATTTTTCCGATTTTCCAGACAAACCTGTTATTGAACCTTACAGCGAAGAGAAAATAGCAGGATACTTTAAATTAGAAGATATTTCAGGCAAGCCTGCGCTTATTATAAGAGCGGATTTTCCAAGAAAACTCTACTCACACGGCAAGAAAACCCTCGAAAATATGTACTTTTTCCTTCTGCTAACTGGTCTCATGACAGGGGTTGGAGTGAAATTCGCACTTGACAAACTATTCGTCTCAAGATTGATAGAAGTTGATGATTTCGTTACCCAGGTCAGGTCGGAAAAGGATCTTTCCAGAAGATTGTATCTTAAAGACAACGATGAACTTTACCGCCTTTCAAAGGAAATAAACGGAATGTTAAATGAAATTTATCTTGCAGAGCAGGAACTAACAGCACAGGAACGAGAAAAGAAAGTCCTGCTCGACTCCCTGAACGAGCTGGTTATTTTCGTAAACCCCCAGCTTAAGATTATCTGGGCAAACAAGGCTGCCCTTGAATTCATGGAACTGGATCTTGAAAATGCAGTGGGTCTATGCCTTGAAAGTGCCCCTGGCATAAGTGGGCCTTTGTCCGATTACCTGCAGTTTGAGCAGATTTTCGTAACAGGCAATAAAAAATCAGGAGAATTTACCTCAATGGACGGCAGGGTCTGGTTTGTTCAGGCGATCCCTGTAACCGGAGAAGACGGAAAGATTATAGGAGTGCTCGAAACCTGTAGAGATATTACGGAAAGAAAAGCTGCAGAAAGACTCCTTCAGGAAAAGCAAATTGCAGAAGCAGCAAACCGTACCAAGAGCGAGTTTCTGGCAAATATGAGCCATGAACTGAGAACCCCGCTTAACTCAGTAATAGGATTTTCTGACCTGCTGTATGAACAGGCATATGGCGAATTGAATGAAAAACAGCTAAGATCTGTCGGGAACATCTCAAAGAGCGGAAAGCATCTTCTGAGTCTGATAAATAACATCCTGGATCTTTCTAAAGTAGAAGCCGGTAGACTGGAGTTGAGTTGTAAACAATTTGAGCTTGCCAGTAAGCTTAATATGATAAAGAATCTTGTGTCTCCCATAGCCGACCGGAAAAATATTCAAATTGAAATCGACGTGGATAGCGATCTTGCCAGCATCTGTGCAGACGAATCCAGATTCGTTCAGGTAATGTACAATCTTGTGGATAATGCTATAAAATTCTCCTATGAAAACGGGCTTGTAAAAATCGGAGCAAGAAAAAAAGGAGATATGGTGGAAATAACGATCAAGGATAGAGGAATTGGTATTAAACCTGAGGACCAGAGCAAACTTTTCAAGCCTTTCAGCCAGGTTGATTCCTTTTCGTCCAAACAGTTTCAGGGAACCGGGCTGGGTCTGTCGCTGGTTAAGCAGATTGTCCAGCTACATGGCGGATATGTCTGGTTCGAGAGCTATCCGGGAGAGGGAAGTACCTTTGCTTTTGCAATTCCGATGAAAGGTGATAAAGGCAACAGTGAAGCTACCGGGTTAGATAATAAAGTACAGGGCTAAAACATAAAGCAAGCTAAAACATAAAACAAGCTAAAATATTAAACAGGCTAAAATAGAAGGCGGGCTAAAGGAAAGCTAAATATAAGGCGACTGAGAAACTAAAATTGTTTACTTTTGCCAGCAGTCAAGCTCAAGCCCCTGCTGGCGCTTGAATTCGAGTATGTCAGCGTAAAGTTAAAAAACGGGCTCTTCAACCTTCGGACCGAAATCAATGCATAAGCTGGCAGTTTCTATCTCGACTTTCTGCAAACTCAATAATTCTTCCAGTGAAAAAACAGCATACTTGTTTTTTCCGTGCCTGCGTCTTTCCAGTTGATCGTAATCAAAGCAGAGATTATCATAGCTAGTTACATGCCTTAACCATTCCATCGGGATTGAAAGGCTTGATAAAAGCGGTATAGCGGTTTCAAAATAAAGCCTGCACGCTTTCTTTCTCGATAACTTACACCAGTTATCTATTGTAAAATTTATTTTCTCATCTTCAACAGTAAAAACTAAAGGATAGATTTTACAGAATATTGGCTTAAAATCCCGGCACTCGCATACTTCTTCCTCATTTAAAAACGGGCATAATTTTCCTAATTTTAGTACCTGTATTGGAGTCCCATCATCCATTTTTAGAAGGTCCAGGTAACGGATTTTAAACTCCGAAATGCTTATACCCATTCTTTTTGCCATATACTCTTCTTCTCCAGGTAGCAGAGTACCGATCTTATTATGTTCGCAGGCTCCCCCGCATTCCCTGCAGATATTAAAAGTATTTTCGTTACTACCACTAAACATTCTGTGGAAGTTTTCATAAATTTGCATGGGTATATTCTTGAAAATCAACCTGAAAACCTCTGTCATCCAAGATAGGCATATTAAATAATTTTTTATAAGTAATATTTACATTTATGCCCGATCCACACGTTTTTGCCAGGCCTAAAGAATAAGAAGCATATGAGGCTTTGAAATAAAGGCCATGATTAGTTTTCGTCCTCGAAAGATGTATATACTATAAAGTTTTTACGATATTTACCAGGTTTTTCAGAATTTGAACTGTAGAAAGGAAGTAATATCTATCTCGTCCAGAACATTGGTTATATTTTTACGAAAAAACCCGCAAGCCGGTCCTGTTACAGACTTAAACACTTTTTTTACCCTTGATTTACTAAAAAAGCAAAGAAGTCTAATTAAGTTTATTGTCGGGTATCAGTGCAGTCAGGTCTAAGGGATAGGCCTGGGCGGATAAAAAAGATAGTGAAGCTCTGCAGAGGCAGTGCCGACTCAAAAATAAAACCGGGGGAACACTTCATATTTTCGATTCCCCCAGCTTGAGGTTTTTCTCTGATTTTCAGCTAACTTTCAGGTTATTCATACCTCAGGGCATCCACAGGCTTCAGCTTGGAGGCCCTGTATGCGGGAACGGCTCCGGAGACAATGCCTATAACAACCGCCAGGACAAGCCCGAAGAGCATAAGGTGAGGCGAGAGCGAGATACCTGTGTCACCCTCGGATCTCATCATGGTCATACCAAGCATCGGAAACAGGGTTGAGATAAAAGCTCCCAGCATAACTCCAAAAACCCCTCCGACAAAACCGACCATTGCGGAATTAAAGACGAAAATCATAAGAATGTCCCGATTTTTCGCCCCTATGGCTTTCATAGTGCCGATTTCTTTTGTTTTCTCAAGAACCGAAGTAAACATGGTATTGGCAATACCGACTGCTCCCACAAGCAGGGACACGGCAGCAATCGCGCCCAGGAAGAGCGTCATTGAGGAGGTCATTTCAGTAACGGATTCGGCCATAGATTTTGACGCAGTCACGGAAAAGTCCATGTCATCTTCCCGCATAACATGCCTTGAAACCATGAGCTTATCTGTAATATCTTCCATTACCGTATCCACAACATCTTCGCTCTGCGCTTTTACCATAATCGTGTCAAAGACATCTTCTTCTGCATCCTCAATCAGGTTTACTGCCCCATCGATAGGCATATAGATGCTGCTGTCCCCACGATCGCCTTCTTCGGTCAGGATGCCGACAACGCGCACGGACTTGCCTTTTATGGTTATTACCTGGTTGACTCCTACGTCCTGGTCGTAAATTCCGCTGGCAACATCGCTCCCTATAACTGCTACGTATTTGTCAGCCGGTTCAAGCAGTCTTCCGGATTGCGTCTCCAGGGTAGTCATGTATTTCCAGACCTGGGGATCTACACCTGTAATTGAGAGGGTTGCGTTCTCCCCTGCATAATCCACTTCTTCACTGCCGGAAATCTCGCCTTCGATGTACTGTATGCCCTCTATACCCTGAAGTGCGTCAATATCGTCATCTGTCAATTCGGAATCCGTAGCTGTACCGCCTCCCCCCCCGGGAGGCCCGGGCATATTTGACATCGCCCGGGTATATCCGGGGCTTACGGCTATTTTTGTCAGGTCCATCTCGGCAAGCCTGCTCTGAACCTGCTCCTCCATAGCATCCCCGAGAGAGAGGATGCCGACAACAGCCCCAACCCCTATAACAATCCCTATAATGGTCAGCCAGCTTCGGAGTTTGCTGTGCAGAAGCATATTCAGGGCCATTTTCACATAAGTTGAATTTCTCATCCTGCATCCTTCCGTTCTTTTTCGCTCAAGCACAACCGTTGAGCCACAACCGTTGCGCCGGTTGATCACGCCGGATAGGGTCTGGGGATTATCAGCGATCTCAATCACAGGCGCTCGCCGTTTTCGATCAAACCTTTTTTGAAAAGGTTTGCGCTCAAGCCTTTTTTGAAAAGGCTTGCGTTGCGCCGGTTGATCACGCCGTTACGTCGTTTTC
>CAZSVY010000179.1:0-8831 GCA_964610495.1 uncultured Methanosarcinales archaeon | reverse complement strand
TTCTTTTACCCGGATTCTGTCTATTCTTTCCAGAGCTTCTTCAGCCGCTTTGCGTTCAGTGATATCATAAACCAGACCCTGGAACTTCCCTGAACTTTCGGATTCCCCAGGAATTCTCTGGATGATTTCCCTGACCCATTTTATCTCCCCGTCTATTCTCCGTATCCGGTATTCGCTTTCGACAATACAGTTCGGGTTTAACTTCAATTTCTTCCTTTTTTTAAAAAGGACAGGGAGATCTTCAGCTATAATTATTTCCTGCCAGTCGACTTTTCCGGAAAGAAAATCCTGCTTTGGATAACCTGTCATTTCTTCAACAGGCCCATGTATGAAGATCATTTTAAAGTCGCTACTAAACTGGAATCCAATCCCCTGAAGATTTTGCATGAAAGAATGATAACTGTCTGGATCATCTTCTCGATCGTTTTCTTTATCAAAACTTTGATGTTCAGTCAGATACTTCTTGCCTATCATCCTGCAAATATGACTGTACTCATCCCCAAGGAACACGGCTTTCTGCCTGAAATCCTCTTCACGGTGCTTAAGTTCCCTGAAAAACAAACTGCAAGGCTCTTCAAATCCGATATCTACAATTGCTTTATAAATCAGGTAAAAAGACAGCAATTTAAAGATGGGGCTTATAACGCTTGAAGCCACATCCATTTGACTGTAAAATACAAAGGACAATTCCGCAAAGATTGTCAGGACTATCGATAGTGAAATCAGCCTGAAAACTTTTTCTTCAAATCTGTCCCTAGTTATATACAGGAGGAAAAGTGAGCAGAGAAGTATGAAAGAAATTAAGTATCCGCTTGTTACTGTGAATTGAGTAAATCCTGAACCCTGGATATAGGAATCCGGGAAATTCTGGAAAAAAAAGATTGAAACCAGGCAGGTAACAGTAATTACTGCATATAAGAGAAAGGTCTTCCAGGCAAAAGTTGCGCTTTCAAGAGTTCTGACGTTCCCTCCCTGGCTCTTTCTAGCGAGTATCAGAAATAACGGAGCTACCAGAAAAGAAGCGCTTTCCAGGTACCTTGCAACCGTCCGTAGCTGAACGGTGAGGTTTGTATCAAACCCGGGAAACACCCCCATTCCGTGGAATGCAAGCGTGCTCAAAAAATCGATGCTTCCGACAAAGAAGTAGCCAACTCCAAGAATTATAAGATACCGGTTCTCCAGGCGGGATCTCGATTTCCATACTATGAGGAATATCACATATGCAACATAGACGCTAAATAACTCTACTACTGTATGGAAGAGGAGGTAATTGTTAAGACTAATTAAATAAAGCAAAATGATTATGGTTATCCAGACCAGTACTTCATAGAGATCTATTTTTAACGTGTTTTCCCTAACGTCTGAGATGATCAGTTACCCCCATTACACTCAAGCGCCTGAAGAGTTAATCGGCTTCACGTAAGATTGAGTTATTTAGGCTTATAAAGTGACTTTAACCTTGAGGTATTAGACTTATAAAATGACTTTAATCTTGAGGTATTAGACTTATATTAGACTTATAAATGACTTTAACCTTGAGTAATACTAAAACTTACTATGGTTTTAGATCTGCAATATAGATCTGCAATAACCTGCAAGATAATGGAAAGATGATGGAAAGGGAAGAGCAGAACGCATTGCAGAAAAGAGATTAAGAAGAAGCCCGAAGGCTCTATATCCCGTTTACCGTATCCCCCAATACAGCAGCCCAGACGATATGCTCCCCCAGATATATCGATTCCGAGCAGGATCAATGGCCTCCAGGAGTTCTTTTTTATTTCATACCCAGCTCACTTCCCAACTACAGAATATACTAAGGACATAAATTATTTTAAATTAATTATTCAAAAAATTGCCTGTAAGCAAAAAATAATTTGGCATGAAAAGTTTTAAGCGCCTGATAGAATTTTTTACTATATCGGGTTAAAGTAGCTAGAAAAAGAAAACAAACGTCCTCAAATTCTTACTTTCTCCTGGCCTCTATTTTGATAAAGGAGTAATTATATAACGTTTTAAGCTTAAACTTTATACTCTATACGTTTAAGGGTTTGAACACAGATACTATAGATTAACATGGCTTATCTTATCAATTAATCCAGTTCGACAGGGGGTTGAGGGGACTAATGGCACTTTTTAAAGACAGGGTGGATGCCGGAAGAAAGCTGGCAAAAGAACTTTCAAAATATGCAAACCGTTCAGATGTGTTGATACTTGCGCTCCCGCGTGGTGGGGTTCCGGTAGCATTTGAAGTTGCAAAGGAACTGAATGTAAAAATGGATGTGTTTATAGTGCGGAAACTGGGAGTGCCCGGAAACGAAGAGCTGGCAATGGGAGCGATAGCCTCTGACAATATCCGTGTGCTGAATGAAGATGTTGTCAGGTCTTTTCAGATACCTGACAGGATAATTGCTACCGTAGCTGCGAATGAGCTCAGGGAACTTGAACGCAGGGAGCGCATGTATCGTGGAGATAGGCCAAAGCCCGAGATAAGCGGCTTGACTGTAATTTTGATAGATGACGGGCTTGCTACGGGCGCAACAATGCGTGCAGCTGCAGCTGCCCTTAAAACTAAAAACCCGGCTAAAGTAGTGGTTGCAGTACCCACGGCTGCACCTGATACATGCGAGTTTTTCGGAAAGGAGGTAGATGAGGTAATATGCGTGACTACCCCTGAACCTTTCTATGGGGTTGGAGCCTGGTATGTTGATTTCAGCCAGACAACTGACGAAGAGGTCATTGAACTCCTGGAAAAAGCAAGAGCTCTTCCGGCGAGATAATAACCCGATTTAATATTTACTCACATGCAGATCTGCAATTAACAGTAAAAGTTTTGGGGAGTTGGCATGAGCGAATTATCGAGTAAAAGCAAAAGCAGTAATGAAATTCGAATTCCGATCAATTCTATCACACTTGAAGGAAATCTCACTATTCCTGAAGGAGCAAAAGGAATTGTTGTGTTTGCACACGGTAGCGGGAGCAGTCGTTTCAGCTCTCGGAATCGATATGTTGCGCAGGAACTTCAGAAAGAAGGTCTCGGAACACTGTTATTCGATCTCCTGACAGCTGAAGAAGAAAGAATTGACATGGTAACGGCTCACCTCAGGTTTGATATTGACCTGCTTGCAACCCGGCTTGTTGAGGTAACAAACTGGCTTTTAAACAATCCTGATACTAAAAAGCTCAATATAGGTTATTTTGGCGCCAGTACGGGAGCTGCAGCCGCGCTTATAGCTGCAAAAGAGCATGCAAATACTGTAAAGGCAGTCGTCTCCAGAGGAGGAAGGCCCGATCTGGCTGAAAAAGCCCTGCCGGATGTAAAGGCACCAACACTGCTTATTGTAGGTGGGGAGGATTTTCAGGTAATAGAGATGAATCAATGGGCATTAGACCGATTGAAGGCAGGGCAAAAAGAACTTAAGATTGTTCCCGGGGCAACCCATCTTTTTGAAGAACCGGGCACGTTAGAAGAAGTTGCAAATCTGGCTGGAGAATGGTTTAAAAGACATCTTCAGGAAGAGAAATAACAAGCCAGTAAAAAGCTGTTAAATAGAATTTAAAAGCGTAATAAAGAATGATCTAAATAAGCTATAATATAAATTTAAAAAGCTAGTAAATATTAATTTGCATAAGGTAATAAATAGTATAAGTAAGCTAATAATATCATAAATAAACTAATAATATCATAAGTAAACTAATAATATTATAAATAAGCTAATAAATGTTATTTAAATAACTTTATTTTTATTTCCCGGAGCTGCTGAACCGGATCACGAACTCGGTTCCCCTGTCCCTTTTAAGCTCAATACAGCCATCGATCTGTTCCACAAGAATATTTATTAGCTGGAGCCCCAGGGAATCAGTATTTTTAAAATCAATCTCCCCGGGAATTCCCTTTCCATTATCAGCCACAGCCAGGATGTAATCACTCTTCTGCTCACTCTGGCAGCCCATGTCCGTTTCTGGCTTTTCTAATTTTAAGGTGTATTTTTCTATTTCTTGCAGGTAAATACTGATCTCCCCTTTATTTCCGGCAGGAAAAGCATGCTTCAAAGAATTTGAGACCAGTTCATTTACAATAATCCCAAGCGGGATTGCGGTATCCATGCCCAGGAAAACCTGCTCAAGTTCAAGCTTCAGACTTATACGGTTGTTCCCAACCTGATACGAGCTGAAGAGATCTGCGGTCAGTTTCCGCAGATAGTCTGCAAAATCGAGGGTATCCATACTGTTACCTTCATGCAGTTCCTCATGAATTATTGCTATGGATGCAACCCGGTTCTGGCTCTCCCTGAAGGCTTCGAGTACTTCTTTGTCTTCAAATTTTTCTGCCTGCAAGCTTAGCAGGGACGAGATTACCTGAAGGTTATTTTTTATGCGGTGATGAATTTCTTTTATACGCGTGCCTTCTATTTTTTTCAAAGCTTCTTCTGCTATTTTATATTGAGTAATATCATGAACTGAACCCTGAAATTTCGCAGACGCTCGGGATTCATCCGGAATTTTTCGTACGAACTCTCTGACCCATTTTATATCTCCATTTCTGGCACGTGTCCGGTATTCGCTTTCAATGACGAAATCCGGATTTGATCTCAACTTTTTCCTGCTTTCAAAAATCACAGAACGGTCTTCAGGTATGATTGTTTCTTCCCAATCAACCTTTCCGGATAAGAAGTCCTGTTTTGTGTAACCTGTCATTTCCTCAACAGGACCGTGTAGAAATATCAATGATAAATTTTCATCAAGCTGGAACCCGATCCCATGGAGATTTTGAATGAATGAATAATAATTTTCTTCATTCTTTTCCCACTTTTCCCCACCCTCAGCGAGATATTTATTTATCCCGATCATTCCGCACATACGGTTGTACTCTTCCCAGAGTAAAGCTGCTTTCTGCCTGAAATCTTCTTCGCTATACTTCAGTTCCCTGAATAAAAAGCTGTAAGGCTCTCCAAATCCCATTTCTACAATAGCCTTGTAAACCAGGTAAAAAGACAGTAATTTGAAGTAGTGCCCGAGGGCAAAAGAGAAATCATCAACGCGAATGTATGTGCTAAGGGTCAGTTCTGAGAGAATTGTCAATATTATAGAAGCTGCTAGCAACTTGAAGATCCTGTTTTCAAAAAAGTCCCTCTTTAAGTATAAGAGAATTAAAGAGCAAAGGAGGATTAAAGATATTATATACTCGCTTAGAATATCAAAACCAGTTGGTCCTGAACCTTCGACATAACTGTCAGGAAAGTTCCTGAAAACGAAAATCGAGAGTATGCAGATCAGAGTAATTACCGCATATAAGAAAAATACTCTCCAGGCAAACATGGATTTCTCTACAGGTCTCACATAATTTCTTACATTATCTGTACCGTGATTTGTTAAAAGCAGGGGAGCTACCAGAAAAGAGACGCTTTCCATATATCTTGCAGCTATCCAGAGCTGGGTAGGGAGATTTGTACCAAACCCCAGGAACATCCCCATACTTTCATATGATAATGTATGTAGAAGATCCAGAGTGCCAACGAAAAAGTAAGATATTCCTATAAACAGAATGTACCTGTTCTCCAGAAAAGTTTTTGACTCCCAGGCAAGAAGAAAGATGACATATGCAACTATTATGCTGAAGAGCTCTATAAGGGTATGAAAGAGAAGGTTGTTACTAAGGCTAAGTATATGAAGCAGGCCTATTATAACTGCCCAGAATATTATACTGCTGTGCTCGAGGTTGATTATTCTTCCCCAGATATTCGAGATATGCATAACCCCTCTCTTACAGTTTACTCTGTAGCTAAAAGAACCTATTCACTTTATATCAATTATATTGCCCAGTTTATGAATCCAGCTTATTTAATATTCCATAATTCTATCATGAATACCACAAGAAATTCGAAAATGGATAATGATATCTTAAAAATACAAGAAGTGAATTAAATAATTGAAAAAAATAAAACTTCAATTAAATCTGTGTTTAGAGCTTAAATCTGTGTTTAGAGCTTATATTATATTTAAAATTAAATTGTATTTAAAATTGCATTGCATTTAAATTTTCACTGTCTGGATATCCTCTACTTATACCTGCTATCTGGTTAATATATTTCCTGCTCGTATTCTTTGTCTGACTATTTCCCATTAGGACTTTTTATCTCATTATTTGCTGCTTGTCTTAAACCTCATTTCTGAACTTTATAATGAACTTTGTACCTTTTCCTCTTTCCAGATCGAGGCTGCCCTCTATCTGGTCTATAAGAGCATTCACAAGCTGCAAACCCAGAGTTTCCGAGTTCCTGAAATCGAGTTCTTCGGGAAATCCTCTTCCGTTATCTGCATAAATAAGCTTATAAATTTCACCTGCTCCAGAAAGCTTCCTTGCGTTTCCAGGGAGGATTCTGTCCGGAACTTCGTTTCCGATTACTTTTTCAGTAGATCTTTCTCTGACCAGGGAAATATCGATTTCCCCACCTGCCCCCGCTGGAAAAGCATATTTGATAGAATTTGTAAATAGTTCGTTTATTATGATGCCCAGGGAAACTGCAGTATCTACCCCAAGGAAAACGCTGCTGATATCAAGCTTTACCCGAATTTCGCCAGTTTCGGTATTGTATGATTTAAGAAGATCGGCTATCAGTTTACGGAGATAGGATGAAAAATCAAGAGAGTCCAGTTTTCCGGATTCGTAAAGTTCCTGGTGTATGAGAGACATCGACAGAATTCGGCTTTCACTTTCCTTAAAAGCTTCAATGACTTTTCTGTCACTGAATTTTTCGGCTTGAAGATCAAGCAAAGATGAAACTATCTGCAGGTTATTTTTAATTCTATGGTTGATCTCTTTCTTCCGCAGCTGTTCAGCTCTTTTCTTTTCCGTAATGTCGCTGCACATTTCGAGAACCCCTATAATCTTTCCATCCTCTTCAGTTACAGGGATTGCCTGAATAGACCAGATCCTGCAGTCCCGTGCAGTAAATTCCCCTGACTTTTTATTGCCTGTTACGAAAATTTGCTCAAGCTGCAGGTAATCGGACAACGGGCCACCTATGCCAGGAGCATCTTTAAGGGATATTCCCACTGCCTTTTGAAGATCCAGCTTCATACACTCAAGGGCAGCCTTGTTTGCCCAGATAATCTTAAGCTGTGGGTTTACGAAAATAACCAGCTCGTTCAGGGAGTCGAGCAGGACTTTCTTTTCTCGCTCCTGTGCCTTTAATTCCTGCTCGGCAAGATAAATGTCATTTAACATCTCGTTTATTTCCCTTGAAAGGCGATAAAGTTCATCATTGTCTTTAAGAGTCAATCTTTTGGAAAGATCCTTCTCCGACCTGATCCGGGTAACGAAGTTGTCAATTCCGGTTAACCTTGAGATAAATAGCTTATCAAGCGCAAATTTAACTCCTGCCCCGGTCATAAGTCCGGTTAGCAAAAGGAAAAAATACATATTATTCAGGGTTCTTTCACCACGTGAATAGAGTTCTCTTGGAAAATCCGCTCTCATAATAAGGACAGGCTTGCCTGAAATATCCGGTAACTCAAAATAGCCAGCTACCCTATCTTCGCTAAGGGGTTCGACAATAGTTTTGTCAGGCTTCTCTGAAAAACTTTTGAACTTAGTCTGGAAATCAGGAGGCAAATCTCCATCGACTCTGTACATTAAAAGGGAAGAACGAGTAACTTCTTTGAAGTAGTCAAGAAGGGCATTGTCAAAGAATCTCCCGAAAATCAAAGTGCCTTTCATAGGCCCCTGGTACTTTGTTGTAAGAATAGGATGGCATGAAACAAACATCGGATTTTCTTCGAGCAAAATGAAACCGCTTATGGTGTCATTTTCGGTTTTTGTAAGTAGAGTTCCGTTTTCTACCAGATCAAGAAGGTCCTGCGGCACTGGTATTTCCTCTGCAGCGTCAATATCTATTGATTTTGCGTAGACCACAGATCCGGCTTCATTCACAAAAAGCATGACATTAATTTTGATTCCGGCAAGAGTTTGATTTTGAAGGTTTACATTTATATACTGCTGGTTACCATCCTCAATAAATTTATAAGTATCATCCCAGCAGGCCCAATCCTGTACTATGTAATCAAGATACCCCTGTTCAGTTGAAACGGCATTCTGTACTCTTTCTACATTATCCAATGTGTCAGCCTGTTCAAGCTCCAGAAAGTTTGAAAGCTGCATATTGTGGGAAAACGTAAATGCCGCAATGAGAAATGCAAAAATTAGAATTGTTATTATAAAAACCTTTTTACTAATATCTATTCTGGACACCCCACAGATTGTAGATAAGAGAAAAACTAAAGATTAATAATCTATAAAGGAAGAACACTATAT
This sequence comes from uncultured Methanosarcinales archaeon, assembly GCA_964610495.1. Classification (GTDB taxonomy): domain Archaea; phylum Halobacteriota; class Methanosarcinia; order Methanosarcinales; family Methanosarcinaceae; genus Methanosarcina. The sequence continues at coordinate 520 of CAZSVY010000179.1, read as the reverse complement.
AAAATTTAGGATAAATACAAAATAAATTAAAAAGACAGACTATAAAATTTAGTATAAAATACAAAATAAATTAAAGAGATAAACGATCCTTTCCAAATTTCAAATGCTTGCGCCTACAGATACAAAATAATTTTAGGGACGCCCCTCAAAACGTAGCCTTAATTCCGCAAGAGTGGACATGGAAAGGTATTACATGATGTTAGTAAAGTAGTAAAAATACATTGTAAAATAAAAAAAGCAAGAGTTGAGAACAATGGATTAAAAAAAGCTATGAAAGCTATAGCACTTATGAAACTGTACTCACAGACAGACAGGATATAAGAGTAGTCACTGATCGCGAACAGAACCGGTTACCATGGGCATGTAGAAAATAAGAATATATTCGAAGTCCGAACAGTGTGCTCAGAAGCAGATAGATTTTAAAGATAGAATTTAAATCTATTTCCCCAAAATCTAATAAAACCCAGAGGAGGCTAAGAACCTCGCTAAGCATACAAGTTATTTTAAATTAATTATTCAA
>CAZSVY010000178.1:0-8988 GCA_964610495.1 uncultured Methanosarcinales archaeon | reverse complement strand
TAGATCTCTTCTGCGGCTTCTTCAGGCGTCATTGCCTTTTCCATAGCCACATTGTATCTGGTTAATACCTTTTTCAGACTTGCCTCTGTAAAGTCCAACATATTTCTAAACCTCCGTTTTAGTTTTTAGCAAAAAGGTCGCTACCGTTACCGGGTCTGCAGTCCCGGATATATTCGGCACCGTGAGGTTCCGGCTTTACCTCCGTGAAGTTCTTTCTTTAGGGGTATTCAGCCCTAGAAAAATCCGCAACGCATCCGTTTTAAGGATTCTATCACCAGCTTTTCCTCAGCATCTACCAGCGAAAAATTTTCTTCTTCTCACCGGAACTTTTCCTTTTTGATTGATCCGCGTGTCTGTAATGCTGACAAGCGTATACAGCATAATTAGGGGAAATCATCACATATACCATAACCGACAGAAATTTTTTCCTGGTTTTTACAGGGCAATATGAGGTCTGAAATTTTGAGCTGATTGCACAGTTTTCGACCCTGAAATTTTTTGCTGATTTTTTTCTTAATAAACGAGCCTTAAATTTTTGAGGTGAATTGGTCAGCTATCTCAACTTTTTTAGACTTGTGGGTTGAAACTTAATAAATCTTTTTGAACAATGCAATTATTCAGATAAAGCCTATCAAAAATTTCAATGTTCGTGCTTTACTCTCTCAATTTTACACAACTTGATTATTCACTCTGTCAGGGTGCCGAAACTTTAATCTCTACCCAGTGATACCGTTTTCACGGAAGACGTGGATTTTCCGAAACTCCTACAATTATGTTGTCTAGATTCCCTCACGTTTAAAATTATTCATCCAAATCCTTTTATATAAATGGATATATCGAATATCCCCAATATATGGCACAAACGCTTCTTCCTATTCAGGTCGTACAGGACCAGACTGGAACTCAAATTCTCATCCGTCTTTGCGCGGAGATTTTAGTGTCACATCATACAGATATTTTATATTTACACAAAAACGCGATAGAAGTGGTTTGAATGCAACATGAGTTAACAGATGTCGTATTTCGTTCCCAGAAAAGAAGAGACCTCCTTTTACTCTTGGGAGAGGAACCAAGAACAATGGAAGAAATTAAAACCCTCCTTGATGTTTCTCCCACGGCTATCTTACCCCAGATCAAAAGGCTTACAGACAGCGACTTAGTTATTCAAAAAAATGGCAGTTACGAATTGACAGATATGGGAGATCAGGTGTTTAAAAAAGTTCAATCTCTTGTAAATGTCCTTACCCTGCTCGAACGAGACAATTACTGGATCGAACACGACCTGAGCGGAATTCCTCAGTATCTTCTCGACAGAATAGGGGATCTGAAGGACTGCAAGCTGGTTGAAGCCGATCCGAGCCAGATTTTTGAGCCAAGTACGGAACTTTTGAATTTCTTCTCTTCTTCACGTTATCTTATGGTATTTTCATCCTTTTACAGGCCTGAATTCCTACCCCTTTATACAAAGCTCGGAAGGATGGAGTCAAAAGTTACCCTTATCTTCACGGAGTCGGTGCTCGAAAAAATCCTGCATAATTATGAAAAGAAAATAAGGAAACTTGCTACGCTGCAAAATACCGAACTTTTTGTCTGTAATGACGGGGTCAAGCTGGCTGAGCTTATGGTATCGGACCGTGGAATGATGATCTCTCTCTTTGACAGTAACGGAAGGTTCTATCATAATTACATGTCCTGTTCCGAACCTGAAGCTGTAAACTGGGCAAGGGAGCTTTTTGAATTCTATAAGTCAAGAGCCTGGCAGATCGAGAGTGAAAAGTGCATTGATAATTTTGTCTGTACAGTCGAAAGCGGAGCTTTTCCGGAATCTATGCTGCTCAGCCTGCAGTGAAATATAAAGGCAATTAGGTAGTTTGTAAGACAATTTGTGCAGACTTAATCTTTAGAGTCAGATCCCCCAATCAGATTCCAGATATCACTCCAGAATCGCTTTCCGGAGGTTAAATTGAATGAGTATGGAACTGCAGTTAATAGACATAATTTTTTTTTCGGACAAGAGGAAAAATTTGCTTCTGCTCCTGAAGGAAGGGCCAAAGACAATTGAAGAAATCAAGACCGCGCTTGACGTCAGTTCCAGTCCTATAATGGCCCAGATCCGCATTTTGCTCAAGGAAGGACTGCTGGTGCAAAGAGGAGACAGCTATGAGCTCTCTATAAAAGGAAAGCTAATTATTCCTAAAATGGAACCTCTCCTCTCCACTTTCCGGATTTTCGATGAAAACCATGATTACTGGGCAAGACAGGATTTGAGGACTCTTCCCCCCCACCTGCTGGACCGGATTGGAGAACTTGGCAGCTGTAGAGAGCTTTTACCCGAGAGAACCCATATCTTTGACTACCCTCCTGAGATCATGGACCCACTTTACAGATCAAGGACAGTTATGGAAATCTCTTCATTTTTCCGCCCCGGATATCCGAGCCTCTATCTGGACCTTGCAAAAAGAGGTATTGAAGTTTCGTTTGTTCTGGAAAGTCCAATCTATGAAAAACTGGTTTCCGACTACAGGACAGATGCAGAAGAGTTCTTAAACCTGGAAAACACGCGCCTTTTTGTCTGTGACCATAAAATTGAGCTTGCTTCCAGCATCGTTACCGATCGGTTTGTTTCCCTATCCATGATCTCTAAAGAGGGAAGATACTATAATCATGAGATGGTGAGTTTTGAGAAAAGCGCCCTTGCCTGGGGACAGGAACTCTTTAACTATTACAAAGATATGTCTGAACAGATAACTGAAATTTAACTGAAATTTCAGTTTTTTTGTTCCCAAAGTTTGAAATAGCCTTAAGTTCCAGCTTCTTTAATCAATGAAAAAGCAAGGTTTTCCAGCAGTAATTGATGAAAATACTGAAATCCTGATTCTCGGGTCCCTTCCGGGCGATGTCTCTATCAGGAAGCATCAGTACTACGGGCACCCGGGCAATGACTTCTGGAGGCTGGTCGGCAGTATTATCGGAGAAGACCTTCAGGGCATGAATTATCAAAACCGGCTTGAAACCCTGAAACGTAATAAAATAGGGCTCTGGGATGTGTTTAAAGCCGGAAAAAGGGAAGGAAGCGAGGATGCAAAGATAAAGGACGCAGAGATAAACCGATTTTCAATGCTGAAAGATATGGCTCCGAACCTGAAGCTGATTCTTTTTAATGGCAAAAAATCCGGAGAATACGAACCGATCCTGAGGCAAATGGGGTACGAAACAAAAGTCCTTCCCTCTTCAAGCGGAGCAAACCGGCGATTTCTGAAAAATAGGAAGTCAGAATGGGAAGCAATTTTCAAGCGTTGATAGGCCAGGCGTTGATAGGCTCTTCCTGATCCCCACCCTCTCCCCACTCTTCGGAATAATCTTATTTTGTTCGCAGAATCTATTTAAAACGTGTGATTCCTGTCTTTTCAGGTTATCTGACTTCTATAGCCTGTATGGGGCAAGCTTCTTCACAGGCTCCGCAGTCTACACATTCTTCTTCATCCACGACTGCACAACCTTCGTCCTCGTCAATAACGATTGCTTCTACAGGACACTCCTCCACACAGGTTCCACAGCCTGTACATTCTTCTTTCTTGACTTTTGCTGGCATATTTTTATAACTCCTTTCTTTCGTTTTTCTCCATACCTTTTCTATACTTCTCTATTACTCTTCTAAACTACTCTGTTCCGATCTATTGGGATCAGTATTTCTTAAGTACATCCGGAATTTAGAAGCTAAATTTATCTTAAATCTAAGTTAGTCTGAACCCATTTTTATTTATGTTATTTTATATATATAAATTTGATCTTAAAACTACCAACCCATTTTGCGGCCAGGCTTCCTTTTTTGTTTTTTTTCACTCGCCGATTATTCGGTCTTCTCCCAATCTATCCAAAATTTCAAGCAACTTTCTTTTACGTCTGTTGATTTCCCTTATCTCCCTGAGATAGGCCTCCCAATCTTCTTTCCTTCCAATGGACTCCAGAGTTTCCTTTATTTTTCGGAAATACATTGATGCTGTTTCATATGAGCTTACTTTTGTTTCAGAAATCAAATTTTCTGCAAGTTTTTTCCATATTTCAACTGCAATTTCAGGATATTTGCCCTTTACTACATTTGCAATTTCATTTTCTGAGACGGAATCCCTGTATTTTTCGGCCCCACCTTTGCTTTTTTTAAGCTCTTCGTACCAGTGGACTGCTTCTTCAGCGTCATTTTCTTGAATAGCTATCTGTATTAACAGGTCAAGGACAGGAGGTTTAATTTTTCTTAACGAGCCAGCTTCCAGCAGCCCTGTTTTCGGAAGAATGCCTGGAAGTATAGAAGATTCTTCCGCAGTTTTTATCCGGCTGGCTGGCAATTCTCCGTTTCTCAGGTAATTGAGGGCAACCTCTCGAATTTCCTGCCATTTCCCGATTTTTCTGGCTGCTTTCCGCATCTCAATATAGCTGGCCAGCTGGGGATACCTGAAAAACTCTTCCGTTTCAAGAGCAGCTACAAAAAGCCAGTTTTCTTCCTTTTCTTTAATCTCAACAAGCATCTGCAAGAGTTCGCGGGCAGTGTCAGGTTTATTCTCTCCGGTGGCTTTGATCCCCCTATAAATCCACTCTTCTGCTTTTTTCTTTTGTCCGGAATCAAGCAGTTCTCTTACAGGTCTCAGGTAATTGCCCGTTCTTTCGGCCTCGTGCTCGGAGATCGGGATAGTCTCTTCAGAAAGCCCGCCTTTTCTCAGGGCATCAATAAGCCTGTCAACAACATAATCTCGTTCCCAGGATGAATCGTGCAGGACACCTTTTCCGGCTTTCTGCAACCTGACTTTCAGCGCTTCTGCAAATAGCCTCCACTCCTCCTGAGCATAATCTTCTTTCCAGAAAGTATGTTCATTAAGAATGTTGTAATTGTCTTTTAGCTCAAGCTCAAGGGCATAAAGCATTTTCTCATGTGCAGGAAGAGAAGATTGAGGTAACGCTCTGAACACCACGTCCATGCAGCTTGAGATTTCGGTTCCGATTTTTCCTTCTTCGTCATATTCCGCAATTTCCTCATACCTGTCCATGAGCTCTTTTCCGATATCGAGCAGCTCATCAGGATGGCCTGAATCAAGGATACTTTCCAGCCGAACCTGCACGTTTGAAAAATCAAGCACATCCTCGCCTTCGTAACTCCAGAAATCATAATCCTCCATTTCTTTCCAGAGCTCGTCCAGCTCGGAATATATGCTCCGAATAATTCTTTCCGGATTTTCGGATGCAAGGCTCTGACGGTCTCTGAGATACCTGGCAAGCCTGTCATCTTTTTTTGCAAACGCTGTCAGTATCTCGATCAATTTCGGCTTTTCCAGCTGTTCCAGATACTCGCGAAGGGCAAGTGAAGATTCCTCGGCCCCATAAACTCCAGAAGTGCCGGCTCCTGCATACCGTCGCCTGGATCTTTCAATAAACAGGTCTTCCTCAGTAACAACCGGGACATCTTCTCCCTGCTCTATACGGTCGAGATATTCGAGTACGACTGCAACTGCGTGTTTGCACTCATATCCAACAGGACAGGTGCAGATCGAGCTTAGTTTTCCGTTTTCCAGGTGAACTTCTGTAAAATACTCTGTTGTCCCCTCTACCAGGGCAACCAGGCTGCCTGTGGAGGTGCATCTGATTTCTTTCACCCGCCCTTCCTCCTGGTATTTTATCCCCTTTGCAGTGGCCTTATCTCCAGCCCAATTCTGGAGATCGCTCCATTTAAGTTCCTTGAAAGTATGGGGATCTTTGCTTTCCTCTGGCATATATGATTATTTATATGCCGTAATATAAAAATAGAATCATGAGCCGAGTTATAAGCTCGGCCATAGAATTCAGTCTTTTAGATCCAGCTGCAAACCAGCATTAAGTAAGGATAAAATCTTATATTTTGAATGTTAACCGAACTGGCACGGGTATTAAGTGTTAAAGCTGGCACACGCCTTCAAGAATCTTCTTCTACTTTCCGGAGCCTTCTATCACCTTCAGGAATCTTCTGCTAGATAGATCCGTGTTATGAATTCCGTTCCGCCATCGGTTTTAAGTTCAAGTTCTCCATCCAGCTGATCTACCAGTGCATTTACCAGTTGCAGGCCAAGTGTATCAGGGTTTTCTATGTCAAGTTTTTCAGGAAAACCCACCCCGTTATCCGAAACTGTTAGAATAATTCCTGTAACCCCACGCTCCTCCTTATACTCTTTACCCTCATACTTTTTATCTTCACATTCTTTATCTTCACCTGTGCAGGGTTTACTTTCACTCTTTTCTTCTTTATAGAGCCGGATTCGGATTTCCCCTTTCCTCTGTCCTGGAAATGCATGTTTTAATGAATTGGAGACGAGCTCATTGACAACAATTCCGAGGGGAATTGCCATATCCACATCGAGGAAGACATCCTCTTTGAGATCGGTTTGCAGGCCTACTCCAGGGTGATCAACCCTGTAAGTCTGGAAAAGGTTCTCGACCAGTTTCCGGAGGTATGCTGCGAAATTAAGGGTCTCGGTATTCTTTTCCTGGTAAAGCTCCTCATGGATAAGAGCCATGGAAACTACGCGGCTCTGGCTCTCCCTGAAAGCTTCTCTCACTTTTTCATCTTCGAATTTTTCAGCCTGTAGATCCAGGAGTGAAGAAATCACCTGCAGGTTATTTTTAATCCTGTGATGAATCTCCTTTATGCGGGCTTCTTTTATTTCGTTCAGAGCTTCTTCTGCCTCTTTTTTCTCGGTAATATCGTAAACTGCTCCCTGGTACTTATCTGGCTTTCCATCCCTTCCCGGAATTTTCTGATACAGCTCTTTTATCCATTTTACTTTTCCGTCCTTACGTATTATCCTGTACTCAAATTCAGTATCATGAGCACGGGCTGAATTTTTGATCCTCATTACCTGTTTAAGGACAGCAGGCATGTCATCAGGATGGACGATATTCATCCACATAACCTGCGTAGACATGAAATCCTCCTCACTGTATCCGGTGATCTCTTCGACAGTTCCGTGAGTGAACTCAGGAATAAGGTCTTCATCAAGCTGAAAAGCGATTCCCTTGAAATTATGTATAAATGAGCGGTATTTTTCCTCGCTTTTTTCCAGCCTTTCCTGGGTGAGCTTCCTTTCAGTAATATCTTTAATTATCCCGAGAATTCTGTTCACTTTACTTTCTTTATCTTTCAGGCAGACTCCCATGTCCTCGATAAAAATGTAATTTCCATCCTTTTTCCTGTATCTATATTCTGAGCGGTAAGTGCTCCCATCCGTAAGACACCTGTGGTAAGCTTTCTCTATATTATCCCTGTCTTCCGGGTGAATCCGGCTCAACCAGAATTGAATGCCCGCATCCTTGAAATCTTCAGATGGAAAACCTGTAAGTTCCTCAATATTGCCTGCCCAATCAGCATAATCTTCCCCTACATCGTAATCATATACAAGCTGCCCTGTCTGTTCAGCAATTATACGGTGTATTTCTTCACTTTTTTCAAGCCGTTTGCGGGTAAGTTTCTCTTCTGTAATATCCTTGACTACCCCAAGAACTCTATAAGTCTTGCCATCCTCGTTTACGAGATATGTCCCTGTATCCTCAACATAAATATAGATCCCGTCTTTTTTCCTTAGCCGATACTCTACACGCTCTCTTCCGCCGGTTTTCCTGGCTTGCATGAAGTTTTCAATCACATAATTCCGGTCTTCAGGATATATATGCTCTATCCAGTTCTCCAGAGTAAAATTTTTAACCTCTTCCAGGCTGTACCCGAAAATTTCTTCAACAGCACCTGCCCAGGAAAGCCTGTTATTCTCCAGATCGTTATCATATACGAGCTGTCCTGTCTGTTCGGTGACGATTCTGTACCTCTCTTCAATTTCTTCAAGGGATTTTTCGGATTTCCTGAGGCCGGTGATGTCCTGAAGAACCGTAACAAGCCCAAATATGTCCCCGCTTTCGCCCTTGAAAGTGGATCTATTTACAAGGAAAATTCTTTTTTCTCCGTCTGCAAGGACCATCTCCTGCTCATGAGTCCGGCTTCCTCCGGACTTCAAGAGGTCGATGTCAGCCTGATTCCATTCCCTGCAAATTTCCAGGAACTGCCTTCCGTCCAGTATAGCTCTTTCGGGAAACCTTTCCATTAATTTCCTGCAGATTTCAGATGAGGTGAATCCAACAATTTCTTTCTCAGGGAGACCGATAACCTGTCTGGCAAATGTCTCATTAACCCCCAGATACATCCCATTCTTATCTTTATAGGAGATGGGATTGAGTATTGTATCAAGCATAGTTTTAAGAAATTGAAAGTCGCCATGAATTACAGGCCCCTTTTTATCACTTGCCGGAGCCTGGCTGCGGAATATCTTGCCTGCGACGTTTAATTTTTTAGTGCTCTCTTCTTCCGGTTTTCCAGGTTGCTGCTCTCCACTTTTCATTTGCTTGGCTCCTTTCCCTGGCTTCATAAGCTCCTGCCGCTGCATTAAATGGAAAACTCTCAAATTTCGCCAGACGCGATTATTCCGTTTGAGCGCAGAATTCTTTTCAGCAAAGCGGTCTTTTAAAGTTTTTACTCGAATCGTGCGATATTTTCGTAAACTATTCTATGGCCTTTATAAATTTATACATATACATTGAACAAATTCCTGAGTTGCAAGCCTTTTCAAAAAAGGCTTGACCGCAAACCTTTTCAAAAAAGGTTTGATCGAAAACGCAAACTTTTTCAAAAAAAGTTTGATCAAAAACGGCGAAAGTCTGTGATTGAGACTGATAATAATCCCTAAACCCTATCCGGCGTGATCACAACCCTTTTTAAAAAGGCTTGACCGAAAACGGCGTGATCAACCGGCGCAACGGTTGCGGCCCAGCGGTTGCGGCCCAGCGGTTGCGGCCCAACGGTTGCGCTCAAGAGGGATAATTTCTAATAAAGATACTGAGCTGCACTAGAAGGGCTGAATTATGGGCAAGATAAACTATCTTTCAATTTGCTGAAGAGGGATAATTTATCGATAAGAAACGGTG
>CAZSVY010000177.1:0-8613 GCA_964610495.1 uncultured Methanosarcinales archaeon | reverse complement strand
CCCATATAAAAAATAAATTAGTAAAACTCAAACTTGAAAATCTTCGCCTGCTTACGGAATCCGAATTGTGGGAATGGAGAAAAGAAAACCTTGAGCATTCTACCAGGGATGTTTCGGTTCTTATCCCTCAAGGGGCTGATCCTGCAGTTATACTTAACGCTATAAATACAAACAAACAGCTTGCAGCCTGTGAAATAAGTGATATTTATAGAGGATTTAACCGGGTAGAAACCGAAAAAGAAAGAAAAAAAGTGGAAGAACTCGCAGTTACTTACAGGATAACGGTTTTTGGGGATTGCAATGCCGATTCTGTCGAATCCGAGGTCATAGCCCTTCTTTGCGGTTTGGGGTGCAGGATAAGAGAGAAAAACCTGAAGCCTCAAAGGTAAAAAATCTTTTTCTGAGAAGTCTGTGTTAATATGAGGAGAAAGTGATATAAACAATAAAAAAAAAGATGATATGATGTCCGGAGTTAAATGGAGAGTTTCTCTTTTATTTGTCCTTATCACTCTTTCTATATTTTTTTCACTTCTTGCAAATAGTGATAGGTTTATGGAAGTCAGGGGAAATGAAACGTACCTACAGACAGGATCTGGGGTTTCAAGCGAAGATCTGATCGTAAATCTCACAAATCGGCTGGAAGCCGGCAATCACGAAACAAGATTGAGCGCCGCAGCTGAACTTGGGAAGTTTGGAGGGCCGGCGGCTAATGGTCTTATTGAGAGAATCGAGCCAAACCTTTCGAGTTCAGAAAGAGTAAACAGTTATATGCTTCTTGCGCTCCTTGAAACCGGAGATGATCGAGCAGAAAATATCTTTTCCGAAATTTTTGTAGAAAAGAATTTAAAAAATACTACAACTGAGAATGCAGTCGAAGAAGAGGCACAGGTTGGAATCGCAGGTGAGATTCTGCAGGCTACGGAAGCCAAGGATAAAGCAATGAGAAGAAATCTTGCAACTTCTCTTGACAGGGACTATAAAGACGAAACAAATGCTCTTGAAACAGCCCTTAAAGCAGAAGAACAGAACTCAAGTGTTTATGATTCCGTTGCACTCTCAGAATTTGGACCTGATGAGCCAGGAAGCGAGACTGAAAAACTTCTTAAAGCTCTTAAAAGCGACAGTGGAAACATAAGAATTGCAGCTTTAATGGCTCTTGGAGAAAGAAAAGAAGTAGCAGCAATAGATCCCATAACAGGAATTTTGGTTCGAGACTATCCCCCGGTACAAAGCAGTGCAGTATTTGCACTTGGAGAAATCGGGAATGAAAGAGCAATAGATGTCCTGCTAGAACGAATGAAAGACGGTGAGAACCCCACTATCAGGAGCAATGCTGCAATTGCCCTTGGGAAAATAGGAAAAGAAACAACCGTACCAAATCTTATTGATAGACTGAGGGACAATAGCGTAGTGGTGAGAAGTAGTGCAGCCCTGTCACTCGGAAAAATAGGAAACGAGGCCGCGGTAGAACCTCTTATAGAAGTCTTGAACAGTGGGAAACTTTCAGGAGGGAGAGCAAAAGATTCGCTTAACTCTAATGAGGATCTCCGAAAGAGTGCTGTCCTTGCTCTCGGAGGAATAGGAAGCCCTGAAGCGACTGAGATTTTAACTGGTATACTCAACGATAAAGAGGAAATGCTCTCAGTTAGAATAGCTGCAGTTTCAGCTCTCGGAGGGATAGGAGATCCACAGGCTGTACAGACTCTAAAAAATGTATTTGACAACAAAAGCATAGATGTAAACCTCAGAAAACAGGCTTTCTTTGCTCTTAGCCACACCAGAAACCAGGAGGTTGCGGGATTGCTCGTGGCAAAACTGGGAGATACAGAATTTGGAGCCAGTGCCAGAGAAGCCCTGAAGAATATGGAAGGAGTAGCAGTTGATCCTTTGATAGAGAACCTGAAAACAACTGATAAAAAAACTAAGGATGAGACCGCTCTAGTTCTTATCGAGATCGGCGATCCAAAAGCGATTAAACCTCTTATTCTGGCATACCAGTAATCCAAAAAAGATTAAAGAAGGGCGGCTTTTCAGCCGCATTCCTTTTAATGCAATATTTATTCCTAATCATCCGTTTTTTAAGAGTAAAGTATCAAGAAGAAACTTAAACCAGACGGATAAGTTCTTCCAGTGCGATTTTTGGGTCTGCAGCTTTTACAATTCCGGACGCCAGAAGCACGCCTTGAGAGCCAAGGTCAAGGGCTGCCCTGAGATCTTCACCTTTAGAAATCCCGGCTCCGCAAAGGACCTTTACCTGGGGATCGATTTTCGCAACTGCCTCAACCGAACCGCTAACAACTTCAGGGTCAGCCTTTGAGACAGGGATTCCGCTCCCTATAAGTTCAGGAGGTTCGATTGCAACATAATCCGGACCCAGGGCTGCAGCTGCTGCAGTTGTCGGGACATTGTTAGTACAGATAACTGTCCTGAGCCCGAATTCCTTTGCAGCCTTTAATGATGCTTCGATCTCTGCAAGGGTCAGGCGTCTTTCAGAATGATTGATCAGGGTTCCTACAGCGCCTGCCTCTTTTACGGATTTTCCGAAAACATGGCCCGTAAAGCTTCCTGCCCCTACTCCATCCAGATGCTGGGAAAAGACCGGAAGCTCAACTTCCGAGGCTACCCTGTAAATATCCGGAAACTGAGGAGCTACTGCTATCTCGATACCTGATTCTTCGGACACGGCTTTGCAGGCCTTTGCAATTTCCACTGCTCCCTGGCCTGTACCCTGAATATAAGTCTTGAAGTTCAGTAAAATGAATGGTAAACCCAAGAAATCCCCTCTTGAAAAGTGAAAAGAAATGGAAAGCGCAGATTTCAACGCTTTCGCTGACAGATTTCTGCCGAAAGCACTGCATGGTTTTACCCTTGAGCAGTATCTTCCGGCAACTTTTTTCGGGAAATTCTTAAACCTGCTCAGAAGTCAGTCATGACCCTGAACTGGTCAATTTCCGGTTTGTTAAGGCTGTTGATAAACTGTTCGGCAACGTCCCTGACATCTTTTGCGTTGGTAATCGCACGTCCCACCACAAGAATGTCAGCACCCTGGCTCAGAGCCACAGGCACCTTGTCAAGACGGACTCCGCCTGCAACAGCAACCAGAGCTTTTGGAGCAACCTTCTTAATCTCTTCAATATTGCCCCAGGCATGTTCGGTACTCTCGATGTCGATTCCACGGTGGAGTTCAATGACATCAGGCATGACCTTAAGCTGTTTTAAGACAGAAATCGGGTCGTTCTGGTTAAGCGTATCCATGACTGCATAGATGCCTGTCTTATGGGCTTCCTCTATGAGCTTGTCAATAGTGCTAATCGGAGCAAGGGCAGAGACCACAATAGCATCTCCGGCAGCATCGGCAACCATTCTTGCTTCAAGGTTTCCTGTGTCCAGGGTTTTCAAGTCGGCTACGATAAAGGCATCGGGCCTGACATCTCTGATCTTCGAGATAACGTCCATACCATAGCGTTTGATAAGAGGCGTGCCTGCCTCGATGATAACGTGATCGCTCTTGGGAATCTGGGAAATGGCAGAAAGCACGAATTCAAGGTTAGGATTATCAAAAGCAATCTGAAGGTAGGGTGGATCCCAGAGCCTTGTGACCTTGAATCCCATAATGGCATGGGTGGACTTATTGCTTTCTTCGAGCACAGTGTTAATGTTCGGGAAGCCGTCGAGAGCGCGCTTGATTGCGAGCTTTGTGGCTCCGTAGTTGTACCTGTAGATCTTGTTGTAATCCTGGGCATCAGGATGTATAAAGACGCTGGCTACAATGACAAGGTCTTCAACCTGGTCCTTTGAGATTACACCTTCTTCGACTGAGTCTGCTACTGCTTTTGCGACCGCTGTCTGGGCAGGCCCGAAAATTTTTGCTGCCTGTTCCATATTCTTTACCGTAACCTTCGGGATAATAAGGGTTGAAGGTTTGGACGGCAGGTTAGGCCTGATAACGGAAAGGAGCGGGGTATGTCCGACTGAAAGCTGGGTCAGGCCGTTTGCAAAAGCCTGTCCTACGGGTCCTCCCTTATCTCCTATCATCAAATCAACATGGGCAAGTTCTGCGCCCTGCCCCATTAATGCTTCTCCTATTTGAAACATATTTGACCTCGTAAATTCAATAAATGCTATATCCGAAATTAATAAGCGTATAGATAATCTGTAAGCGTGGCGATGGCTTCATAATGAAGTGGGTTTGCCATCAAACCGAGGATAGGGATAACCCTTTTGCCTGCTAAATGGCAGCCTTATATAAATAATCTCGTATCGCCCCGCAGGTTTTTTTCCAGCCCGAATAGAGTCTCAGAACTCGATTTCGGAATTCGATTTCGAAATATTCGGGGGCTACAGAAACTCCCTATTAAAGGAGGATCTTGGGACACATATCATTCAGGGCACAGATTCCGCACCTGGGAGAGATAGGCCGGCAGATATTCTGCCCTAATTTTACAAGCAGGAGGTTTATGTGTCTCCAGTATTTCTGTGGAAAGATCTTTTTCAATTCAGTTTCAGTTTCTTCAGGGACTTTCGTCTCTATCAGGCCGAGCCTGTTAGAAATCCTGTGAACGTGCGTATCCACTGCAATAGCATCTTTAAGGAAGGCATCGGCAAGCACGCAGTTAGCAGTCTTTCGGCCGACTCCAGGCAGTTCAAGAAGGGTTTCCATATCATCAGGAACCCTGCCGTCGTACTTTTCCAGAAGAATTCTGGAAATTTCTTTTATCCTTCCTGCCTTTACTCTGTAAAAGCCAACTTCTTTTATAAGGGACTCAATCTCGCTAACGTCAGCTTTCACCATTTCTTCAGGCGTCAAAAAACTCTCAAAGAGCTTCCTTGCTGCAGGATAGGTCACATCGTCCCGAGTTCTCTGAGACATCACCGTGGAAATTAACACCAGAAAAGGGTCGCTAAAACCGTAGGCATATCCTTCAGGATAAAGTTCGAAAAGCCTTCGCATGAGTTCATCGATGTCCATGCTCGAGAATTAGCCTTTTCTAATATAAAAATAAGGTCCGATAAATGAGTTGAACCGGCAGAGTTACGTTTCGGGAGCCCGCTGTCCGTCTCGCTCCCCGAATTGCGCCTCGGGAGTACGCTGCCCTTTTCGCTCACTTCGTTAGCTCAAGCGGAATAAAAAGTGAGGAGTCAAAGAAATAAATTAATGAGTTAAAAACCCTGGCCAAAAGAGAAAGAAATCCTGAAAAGAAGCCAAGGTCCGGATTCGAACCGGAGTGGAATCGCTCTGCAGGCGATTGCGTAGCCGCTCCGCCACCTTGGCACTATTTAGAATCAGTTAGAGAATTTTATACAATTTCAAGTTAACTGATTATTTAAAGGTTGGGTATTTAAAGCCAAGATCCGGATTCGAACCGGAATGGAATCGCTCTGCAGGCGATTGCGTAGCCGCTCCGCCATCTTGGCACTTTTGAGTATCCTGCTGCTCGTGTAGATGCAATTAAAGGAAGTTCTAATATATAAATATTTAGTTTAAGCCAGTATCTCCCCAAATTTTTGAAGAACGCATGCCCTAAAAATAAAAGGAGTTTTTCCTATAAAATGGTAACTCCATCAAAAAAGAGCCCGAAGAGGAAATAATCCTGATAAAGCAAATATCCCTGCCATACCGACAATGATGATAAGCAGGATCACCAGTATAACGGGCAGGAATACAGCTACTGCGGATTTTAACATGCTTACATCATGCACATGCATGCCCCCTACAATATAGAGATATATTCCGTAAATCCCGACAATCCAGCCAATAATAGGAATCCAGGAAAGTACCACCACAGCAGTTGCATAAGAGATGAATCTTACAGTACCTTCGTAGCTTCCCGAACCTCCGAGCACTTTATAAATAACATACAGGATTGCAGCTTCAATAAAGAGAGAAATGATACCTGCAATAGGTGTGATGATCACAGACATAAGTATCGCGAAAAAGCCCAAACCTCTCGCATCGCCATACATACCATCGTACATGCCACCGTACATGCCTTCCATATACATCTGGCGGCCAAAAAGTACGGCTAAAAGTGCGGTTAAAAGCGCATATATGATGAAGCTAATGGCTGCAAAGGTAAGCGGATCAGCGTATCCTCCGGTCTCTGGCATTCTCCTGTAAAAATCAGACGGTCTTTGCATAACCTCTTTCCAGGTTTCGATGTAACCCATAAGTTACCCCCATTAAATATACGCTTGATTTTTATTTAAATAAATTTGTCAAAAAATGAAATTCTGTTTTCAGGATTAACAGGTAATTAGAAAGCTACAGAAAAACAGAAGTGCTGAAACTTATTAAGGTTCAGCCTGACAAATATAAAAACAAATCAAAAGTGTTATTCAGAAAAATTATCTCTAAGCTCTCTGCACTGTTGCTCACTTACTGTTCCACACGTCAGCAAGCCCAGAGCTTCAAATATGCCTTCACCTGCAGTTATTCCTTTTAGGGCGCATTTATTCATCAAACGGTAGTAAAGGTCTTCATTTTCGCTTTTAATAAAATCACATATTTCCAAAATGAATTCATCTGTTAAAAGTGGCTCCTTTTTGTTTACCCAGCTATCAACTGACTCAATAAGGTGTTGACGCAGGGATTTACTTTTTCCAATATCTCTCAAGTTTTCAAACGCGCATTCGTCTATCCCGAGAACCCACTTTTCAAGCTTAAAGCCAAACATGTCTCTACTTTCTTGACCACTCATAAACATCCCTCACAAATAATTAAAGGCTTCATGGTATTTACAATTTTAGACAATTTTTATAATACTTAGAGAATTAAAGTTTGACGCTGATTCCTCTGATAGCTAAGTGCCATCGATCAAAAACAGAAAATAATTAAAAGTCTATAAGTTTGGTGACTTAGGCTCCTTTACAGAAAGACAGAAAGACTTGGATAGTTCTGGACAGATCATAAAATTCTGGATGATGGAAATGACCTGTTTAATTTAGGCTTACTAGTCATTAAAAATGAAAGAGGTGCTGGAGTAAGAGCGGAATTGCAACAAGATTGTGCCAGCTTAGAGGAATAAATGAATAAGGGGAGAATATAGTGCTGCTCAGGAACTATTTAATTTCTTTGTCAATTTTCGAGCAGCTGAATTCGCCTGACAAGTAAATTGTCGCAAGGTCCCTTCCGAGATTGACAGAAAAAATAGGGGAAGAAAAACATAAAGAAGCGTATCAAGAACTTGGGAGCAATAATAAATGATTTTAAACTTTTTCTAAGTTCATAACTAATTTTTATTTTTGTAATTTAGACTTCTTCGTTTGCTCAAGAAAATTGCAACATAAACCTTCTACTGGACTTTTATAAATCAAGGGTTCCTATTTTATTAACATGTAGCCTATTTATATTCAGTTTGTTTATATAACATGTGTCACATAATATTCTGGGGAGACCGGGAACTTTTAATGCTTAAGAATAAAATGAGTTCTGGATAGCCTGAGTAACGTCAATCAAAACATGAATTAGTAACGTTTTCAAGAGCCAGGCAAATATGAAAAATTTATTGTAAAGTTTAAGTATAAATATAAAAACTGTAATTTCTTTTGTAAGGGGGCATATATTTGAAAGGAGATCAGAGATTAATCGATTGTCTAAACGCTCGTCTAGCAGATGAACTGGCCGCTGTTAACCAATACTTTGTCCATGCCGAAATGTGCGAAAATTGGAATTACGACCGGCTGGGCGAGGCAATCGAAAAGCGAGCCATTACCGAGATGAAACACGCAGAAAAGCTAATCGAACGCATTCTCTTCCTCGAAGGGAAGCCCATAGTCACCAATCTGAGTGAGATTCGCATCGGCGATCAAGTACCGAAAATGCATGATCATGATCACTGGGCTGAAGAGGGAGCTATTAAAGGCTATAATCAAGCCATCCGTCTGGCGACGGAGCTGGGAGATAACGACACTAAAGTGCTTATCGAGTCGATCCTTAAGGAAGAAACAGAGCATATCGACTGGATCGAGGCCCAAATGGACCAGATCAACCAGATAGGTATCCAGAATTATCTGGCGCAGCAGATCTAATGATAAATAAGGGCACTTAAGAAAATAACGCTGCATCTCTACGTTTTTAAGAATATCCCTGGGGCCACTCGTGGAAAAGGCCTGATAAAAGGTAAAACCTTCCAATGCCCCAGGAGTATCCACCTAAAGCTTCATACAGTAAGAAATTAAAAACCAGATTTATAGGTCTTTTATACTAATATACTAATCTTTTTTAGTTATTTATTATGCAGTCTGAGTTGCCGTCCGAATTGCGCTTGGCAGCAGTAAGCTGCTTTTCTTGCTACGCTTCGCTCAAGAGTATAAAAGCAGAAAGAAAAGAACAGACCTACTGTAAATTAAGTAGATAAAACCGTTTCAAAAGAATAAACTCAAATCCCAACATAAAAAGCAATATAAAATCAGTATCAAAAAACAATATAAAATAGTTAGAAAGATAGTGTTAAAAAATGGGTTTAAGATAGATATAGGGTGAGTATGGCAGCGATCCAGAGTTCCCGAAGACTCGCGTACTTCAGTACAGTAAGGAACGTGGGCAGGCTTATCTGCTGTGTTCGGGATGGGTACAGGAGTAACACTGCCGCTATGGCCGCCAGACTCTTTCCT
>CAZSVY010000176.1:0-3106 GCA_964610495.1 uncultured Methanosarcinales archaeon | reverse complement strand
ATGCTCAGTGCCAATCGGAATTTCTCCCGGATAACGGCCAGGATAAGGAAAAAGTAGTCACGGGAGAAAACTATGTTTTTGATGTCTTGAATAAAACTTAAAAGGGTAGCTCGTCGGCGGCGTCCGTTTGCAAGCAGCCATGGTCGCTTGAAGAGACTTATGTCTAACATTCGCAGGTAACGCCTGTGGGCAGGATACTGAAAATACTGGCACGTTGCTCGTTGAGAATCGATAACTGTAGTGAAGTTCCTGCTCCTCGCGGCATATCACAATAGAGGGGGTATTTTAAACGGCAATCTATTCGGTCCAAATCACCGCTAAAACTCTTGAAGAGTTGAGAGCGCTGGATAAATTCGAGCTCGATTTAAAGTCTCGTGCTGCACGACAACTGGCTGCTGATCGCTTCATGGTTCCGGGTATTTTAACGGATGAGGAAGTTCGGCAGGTTGAGGCGGCAGGCTACACCGTAGAGATCGTTTCCGACCTATCCCGGGTAGCTGAGGAACGAGTTCAGGAAGTATCGCATATCAACCGCTTTGCTGAAGTGGCCGGGCTCTCGGGATTTGAAAAGCGTGCGGTACTGGGCTACATGACCGCAGACGAGGTTGAGTCTGCACTTGTTAATCTTCAGGCCCTGCACCCCGATCTCGTAACTCTCATCGAACTTCCGAACCGTACCTGGGAGAATAGGGTCTCTCATGCTGTTCGGATTCGTGCGGGAACGAACATGGATCGGGCTGGTGTACTGTTCACTGGCAGTATGCATGCGCGGGAGTGGGGCGGTTCGGATATCTGTATAAATTTTCTTGTCAATCTCATAAATGCTTACAGTGCCAGCAGCGCGTTAACCTATGGTGGAAAGAATTTCCCTGCAGCCCAGGTCCGCACTATTCTTGAAAACCTTGATGTGTTTGTCTTCCCTGATGTGAACCCGGATGGCAAGCACTACAGCCAGACCTATAATCCAAATTCCGGTACCTCCCAGGGCTTCTGGTGGCGCAAGAACCGCAACCCAAACAACGCTGTCGGCTCTTCTTCTCCGGGTGTGGACTTAAACCGGAATTTCGATTTCCTGTGGGCCAGTGAGATTGGAACTTCTTCCAGTCCATCGAGTTTCACGTATAAAGGGCAAAGTGCATTTTCCGAGCCTGAATCCCGTAATGTTAAGTATCTCTTCGACACCTATCCGAATATTGGTTACTTTGTGGATGTACACAGCTACGGCGGACTTATACTGTATAATTGGGGAGACGATAATAACCAGACTACCGATCCCGGACAAAACTTTTTGAATCCTGCATATAATGGAAAGCGCGGAAATCTGACTGATACGCTTTACGGAGAGTTCATACCCGCTCAGGATAAGGAAACGATTGTAAAGCTCGCCGATCGTATGAATAGCGCGCTTGCGGCCGTACGTGGCAAGAACTACACCGTTCAGCAGTCCGTCGGGCTTTATCCGACATCAGCGACATCAGATGATTATGTTTTTAGCCGCCATATCGTAAACGGGCTTAACAGGAAAGTTTATGCTTATACAATCGAGTTCGGTGAGGAATTCGTTCCACCCTTCAGTGAAATGAATAATATCATCCAGGAGATTTGTGCTGCCATGAGTGAACTTTGCTGGGCTGCAGCCGGGCCGTAAGCAGTGATGTTATCGACGTTTGTTTCCAGGATAATTATCCCTGAGGGAAGGACTGATTTGCTTGGGTTATTATATTGTAAGAATTCTCACCGATACGTGGGATCGGCTGCGTGACCTTCAACGCCTATACGATCTTGACGTCTTTGGCCAGACGGCAAAGCAGCTTGCTGACGGTTCATTTGAGATCAAGGGAGTACTTCCGGGCGAACGGATTGAATTCCTGTCCGGAAAGGGGTACCGGATAGAGGTTCTCGCCGACGCTGAAGAGATAGCAAAAGAGCGCTTGAAGGATGTGGCTGATCCTGGTTCACCGACCGAAGATCGGTCAGACCAGTAATGGTGATGAGGCAAATAACTGCGATTAACGGATCGGCCAGTATTCTGCTTTTACTGTATTTTTCCACCCTTTTAAATAGCAGGTGGACTTCTTTTTTTCGAAGACGGAAAACACGAACTAATTTTGGTAAACCGAAAATTAAATATATGGGAATTTGTAGTCCCATTCCAATCAGGTGGAGGGAAGAACGAACTTTGCTAAAACAATTCTCAATCATTCTGAGCATATATTTCCTGGGCGAGCTGATACAGAAAGTCTCAGGGCTGCCAATTCCAGGCAACGTCATGGGAATGCTAATCCTTTTCTTCGGCCTGTATACAGGCATAATTAAACTCAACATGATAAGCAAAATGAGCGAACTTTTGCTTGAGAACCTGGCTTTTTTCTTTCTTCCCGCAGGCATCAGCCTCATAACCTGTTTTGCCCTGCTTGAAGGAAAATGGACTGCGATTCTTGTGGTTTCCCTTATTTCGACCGCTATAACCCTTGGTGTGACAGGGCTTACAGTGGAACTCGTTAAAAGATCCCTCGGGAGAAAACCGGCAAAGACAGCCCGCTGTATGGAAAATAAAGGCAGTGAAGGCAATGAAGGCAAGGAAAGCAGATCCGGGACGAACGCAAAAAGAATAATTGGCTGCGAAAACGGAGCAGAAGAGGTGAACTGAATTTGCGGATAGATTTTTTTAATGAATTTCTAAATACGCCTCTGTTTGGAATCTTACTCTCTTTAATAGCCTTCCGGATAGGCACACTATTGTATACGAAGACCCGGCTTTCTATCCTTAACCCCCTGCTTGTGGCCTCAGTACTCGTAATTGTTTTTCTCCTCTATTTCGGAATCGATTTTGAGACTTACAACCTCGGGGGAGATTACATCTCCTTTTTCCTGGGGCCTGCGACCGTGGTTCTTGCT
Source organism: uncultured Methanosarcinales archaeon (assembly GCA_964610495.1). Lineage (GTDB taxonomy): Archaea > Halobacteriota > Methanosarcinia > Methanosarcinales > Methanosarcinaceae > Methanosarcina. The sequence goes on along the minus strand of CAZSVY010000176.1, from coordinate 208 downwards.
GTGCCTTTATACCGGAAAATCCGTTTATTGAAAAGTAATGCCCTTCCCATCCTCGCAGGAATAACTGCAGGCTGTATAGCTGGAATTTCAAGTATTCTCGCCCTTTCCAGCCTTTTAGGGCTTGATGAAGTAATAAGCAGATCTCTTGCCCCCAAATCCGTAACCACTCCCATAGGAATCGAGATTTCAAAACAGATAGGGGGCCTGC
>CAZSVY010000175.1:0-2574 GCA_964610495.1 uncultured Methanosarcinales archaeon | reverse complement strand
AAAAGGTGAATTGCCGGGGTAAGAAACTGTAGATTTTAAGTTTTTTATATAGTATCGGTATTTTTAGCGCAGTACCTCTACCCGGAGTCCTTTTTTCGAGCCAATTACAGTATTATATAAACCAGCCGCGATACGCCCTATTAGATAGCCAGAGAGTCCATAAAACAGCGGTAAGCTGAATACAGCCTGTCTCCCGAAGATCAGGGAAAAAATCCCCAGTCTTTTTGGCATCGAAAATCCCATAAAAGTAGCAATTGTGGTGAAAAATCCGAAAACTAAACCCATTGTCCCGTTAAGGATCAAAAGAGTTTTTCCGAATTCGACAGGATCGATTTCTTTTATAATTACCACTAAATTCCCCCAATAATCATGTTTCTCGTTTTAGTGTATATAATTTAACTGCATCTCTCGAAACCTGTCGGAAGATAACAGGGCTGAAGCCATTTTATTCGAAAATTCTTGGAGGTATTTACGCTGCGCAGGCGATACGTGTCTGAGATGTCTTAACATATATTATTCTTTAAATCTGCTAGAGGTTATTGAAAACAGAAAGGTAACCGGATGAAAGACAAAAAACTTAAGGGGATTTTGCTCAAGCTTTTTTTAAAAAACTTGGCTCATCGTTTTTGATCAAACTTTTTTTGAAAAAGTTTGTGATCAAGCTTTTTTGAAAAAAGTTTGAGCCAAAACCTTTTAAAGGGGAACCTCTCTCAATCTGCATGACATGTCCAGACCAGCATATCTTGGCAAAATGCTTCTGCACTGGTGCGAGGCCTGTAATGTGCCTGTACTGGGAAAACGGTGCGGATGCGGCAAAAGTACAAAAAAAGTTGAGGTCACCCCGCCTGGGGATATCCGTCCGGCTTTTGATTATGATATAAAACGCATAAACTCTGTTTCTGAAAAACAATTCAATGCGTCCCTTATACCCGAAGGGCACCTGGTAGTGCTAAATAAAGCTCCGTATGAAGACCGCATGGATGAGATCATAGTTGACGGGGAAGTGCTTGCATCTCTCAGGTTTGAAATCGAGAGCTGTGAATGGGTCCTGCTTCCCAGGCTCGAAGGGGCGAGAAGGCTTTTCCAGGGCAAAGATAGAAAAGCCCTGAAAAAATGGGTTGTTATCGATCAGGCAATTGTACCTTTTATTCTAAAAAAAGGGGCAAGTGTTCTGGCGCCTGGGGTTCTTGATGCCGATCCCGAAATCAAGAGAGAAGACGAGGTCGTTGTGCTGAATCCTGCAGGAGAAGTAATCTGCTGTGGGCGTGCCCGAATGGCAGGAAAGGAGATGTGTGAGGAAAAACGCGGGAACGCCGTAAAACCGCGCTGGAGTGGAGAGCCAGAGCCTCAAAAAATAAATTCTGCTGGCCAGAACTGGGAAGATGCTATAAAAGCCAACGAGAAAATCCTGGACGGCATGATAGAAAAGTCCCACGCCTTCATCAAAAATGTAGCAGGAAGCATGAATATGAAAGTAAGCGTATCATATTCCGGGGGTAAGGATAGCCTTGCCGTGCTCCAGCTGGTTGATGAGAGTCTTGACGATTACGAGATCATGTTTGCAGATACCGGACTTGAGTTTCCGGAAACCCTTGAGAACGTCAAGCAGGTTGCTGAATACTACGGGAAAACGCTCAGGACTGCGGGTGCAGGAGACTCATTCTGGGGCTCGATAAGCGTTTTTGGCCCTCCTACCATGGATACCCGCTGGTGCTGCAAGATTTGCAAGCTCGGGCCAATTACCCGGTTAATTGATGAGAACTACGAAGGAGGGTGCCTGAGTTTCATAGGGCAACGCCAGTACGAATCCCACGCTCGCTCAATCAGCAACAAAGTCTGGAAAAACCCCTGGGTTGGAAATCAGGTAGGAGCCTCCCCTATACAGGAATGGACAGCCCTTCATATCTGGCTTTATCTTTTCAGGACAAAAGCTCCCTATAATCCGGCTTATGAGAAAGGGTACGACAGGATGGGATGCTGGCTCTGCCCGTCTTCCTCGCTTGCCGACTTTTTCCAGCTCGAAGAAAGCCATCCCGAACTTGCAAAAAAGCTCAACTCCCATCTCCTTGCCTATGCCGAAAAAATGGGTCTCTCTGCTGAGTGGGTAAAGTACGGCTTATGGCGCTACAAGCGGTATCCGCGAGTTCTCCAGGAGCTTGCTGAGAAAAAAGGGATTTCCCTTCTCCCGTCCCAGGAAGCCCCGAAAGAACTTCATTTTGAAGTGGCAACAGGATACAGGCCCTGCAAGGCAGGAGGAATGTCAGCAGACGGAAGTTTCGGGCAGGCAATCGATATAGAAACCCTGGAAGAAAGCGGAATGCTTTCCCCGATCGGAAAGGCTTCTTTTATAGAAGGTGCTGCGTCGGTCGCCTTCGGAGATTCCAGGGCACAGGTTTTTGCCTCGGGGAATGTTAACGGTAGAAGCGAGAATGAGAAAACTCTGAAAAAGCTTATGAGAATTGTTGAGTTCTCGGTAAGAAGGGCTCTACTCTGCCAGGGGTGTGGAGTTTGCGTGGGCCACTGTGAACACAATGCGATTGAAATGAAAGAAAAAAAGGTAAAGATTAAAGAAAG
>CAZSVY010000174.1:0-6958 GCA_964610495.1 uncultured Methanosarcinales archaeon | reverse complement strand
CAGCAGTATGTTCAACATCTGCTGCCATATCCTGAGTATTATTTTCCGGATCTTCGGTTTCAGGTTCAGGCAGGATTTCAATCACATTCTCTTTTGCCGTAGGCTTGCTTGTTATTGCAAAGGGCGAGAATCCAGGGGTTTCGGCTGTGAAATACAGGTATTTGTTATCTTCCCTGAGCAGGGTGGCTGGCAGTTTATTCCATTTTTTGTCATTGTACCTGTTAAGGGTGATTGAAGCCTGGTCAATGCCTTTATCCTGGACCCAGGATTTTTCGACTTTGAAACAGATGACCGCATTTTCGATGCTTGTATCAGTTCCGTATCCGCCGTTTCCAACCCAGATATTGAGGTAATCGCAGACCTCGCCTTCGGGCGCATCCGGCGTGAGCGTGGATTTACCTTTCAGCATCTCAACAACGGTTGTTGTCCTGCCAGCCGTCTTCTTTGAATCAAAGCTTAAATAAACAATAGAGGTAGCGTTCTTCGGGAAATCAAACTTTACAGGCTTTCCGCTCGTAATGTAGGTCTGCGAAAGTTCCTTTACTTTTACATTCCTTGCAGGTTCAGGGGAACCGCCCGCGCCACCACTGCCGCTGCTGCTTCCACCACTTGAACCGCCGTTTTCAAGTGCAGTTACTGTAGCCGTTTTTGACGAGTTTCCGTCAGTGTTGCTTACTATCAGGCTGACTTTGTAGGTTCCTGCTGAAAAATACGTATGTGTTGGATTCTGCTCAGTCGAAGTAGACCCGTCTCCAAAGTTCCAGTTCCATGAAGCTGGAGACCCGGTGCTGGTGTCATTAAACTGGACAGTTAATGGGATATTTCCGCCTGTTACATTTGAACAGAAATCAGAAGACGGGAATTGTCGCACTGCTGTTATATAATCCACTTTTTGAATCGAATCTGATCCTCTGCTATTCGCCACGGTCAATGTAACAGAGTAATTTCCGGCATTTGAATATTCATGTACCGGATTCTGGCGTGCTGACCTGTTTCCGTCCCCGAAATCCCATGACCAGGATGCCGGAAGTCCGGTTGACGTGTCTGTGAACGCTATACTCAGCGGCCGGGGTCCGGCTGTGCAATTACTGGTAAAATCAGCAACCGGAGCTGCTGCCTGCACAACCTTAATTGTCTGGAGCATGGAATCGCTGGAAACGTCATTTGTTACCGTTAGATTAGCCGTATAAATTCCTGGTGCCGTATATGTGTGAATAACGTTTGCAGTACTGCTCGCAGGTGAACCGTCTCCGAAATCAAGTAATTCGGTGGCCTGGTTGACACTGTAATCCGTAAACGTCACGTTTTCCCCGGCCAGCAGGCTATTAGCAGAAACCGTGTAATTTGCAGTCACATTAGAAAATCTGGGTACCTGTTTCCAGGAAGAATTCCCCAGATCTCCCATGTGATAAAATACTCCGCCGTTCTGACTGGTATAATTTAGAATAAAATCCAGTCTTGCGGTTGAAGTTTGATAGGGTCCGGTAACGTTTGGAGTAATTCCATGCCCGAATAAAACCAGTACGCTCCCTGTTTTTATTGCGTAATCGATTCCGTTTTCTATAGACGGCAGGCTGGCACCAATTGCCTGGTCATCGATTTCAACGCCGTATAGGAGTTGCGTATCATCCCAATTATAATAAGCCAGCGCTGTTTCATTTATATTCCCGTTTATTATCGTGGGGGTTCTCGTTCTAAGCGTCCGGAAGTATGGAGCTAGTGCTGCATCTGAAACTGCATTCCTGCTTGAGTGGGGGTATGCGAGAGTATAAACCGGATAACCATAACGGGTAATTTCTACGATGTTCGGGAATATTTCCCTGTCTAGCCACACTTCAGGAGAGTTACTATTTAGAAATACAACTGAATCGGTGTGATTGTACCCGTGCAGAGCTATTTCCCATCCGGCTGAATACAGTGCATCCAGTTCTTTTAATTCAATTGCAGCCTGTGGTCTGGTGCTTACGTTATTTACATTAATAGTGCACGTAGCATTATACTTCTGGAAAATTGGTAAATATTGATAACATGATCGAATACGCGCTGAATCGTCCCAGGATAAAGCAATGCCCCCAGGCTTACTTAAATTCTTTATGCTGCGAAGGTCACTCGCATATAAGTTTAATATCTCGGACGAATTTAATGTTCTGTTATACAGGTAAAAAGCATATACCGTGCCGTTTAGCCCGTAAGTAGTATCTGAGGAAGATCCTATCGTCCAGTTCTCAGTGATATAGCTCGGGCCTAGAGTCGATGCCGTATAATTTACGCCTCCCCCATTAGCGATTCCATTGATGTATAATTGGGCATGAGAACCGTCATATGTCACAATAGCTTCATAGTCTTTGTCAGGCTGTATACGAGTTCCACTTGAGGCATGGATTGCATGGCCATCTGCATAAACTTCATATGTCAGCATGGAATTCGTATGGTCAATGCTGATCCTGAATGCGGTATTTCCTTTGGAAACCAGGTATGTATTGCGAGCCGGATTGCTGGAATTGTAACGGAAAAATACCCCGAATGTTATATGAGGATCAGTAAATGCCAGTTGTCCATTGTCAGGTATTGTTATTCGGTTTTGTCCGTTAAAATGTCTTCCTACTTGTCCGGTTGGCAGAATAAAGGTCGTACTGCCGTTATTTATACCGTTATTTCCGTGTCCTGAATTGTCAATTATAGTATTTCCAGTGTCTGCAGACCAGTTATAATACACAAGTTGATCTGTATCTGCATGCGCAATGCCGACCAGACTGATTATAAATATAAGAAATAACCCCGGTTTTACATATTTTAAAACTTTGAAATTTCATTATGTCAGACCTCTTCAATGAAGACAATATTAAGCGTTTTACTCTTACGCAGGGCCCAGAGGCCTTCTTTTTCCAATTCTGATTCAAAAACTCCATATTCAATCAATAAGCAAGTATTTCCCTTTTTTAACTGGTTACTACTTTATTTTTATTCTTAGAATGTATACATGTACGAGCTATATGCCTGGATTCTTATATGTAAAAATTCCCCATTTTCCAGAACGCTCAATTTAAGAAGATCAATAAAGTCAATTTCTGAGAGGTTAATCTGATTGATAAACAGTATAAATATTATTTATCACAGTTAGTACAACTTTCTAATATTTATATTTAAGTCAGCCACGCCTGTAATATACTTCACGAATGGTTTTACTAAAAAGTCAATATAGTTTTGAATGAGATCTTAACAAAAAAGTTAATGTAGTATCGAGTGCAAACACTCACATTAAGTCGCCTGATATTGTATGACGCTGTCAGCACGGAAAAACACGAAAAAGCTGTTCAGTGGACCTCGTATAATGAAGGAATTCGCGGAGAATAGCATAATTAAGTTTTAATCATCAGATGTGCCGATAAAGAGTATTTAGATTTACTAAATGGAGAGGTTTACGTGGATAAAAAAGTTATTCGCAATATTCTTGTATTTATTGTTATTGTTATTAGCAGTGGGTGGATAGGTGTTCTTGTAGATTCTGTCCTTACCGACCAACCAAAAGGCGATTCTCCTGGTATGGGGATATGGCTGGTATTGCCTATGCTGGCTGCAATTGCAATCACTATATTTTCAAAGGGAAGTTGGAAAGATTTCGGTTTCAATCCGAATTTCAAAGGAAACATAAAGTGGTACTTGATTGCCGCTTTGATTTTTCCTGTTGTAACAGCAACTGTTCTGATAATCGGAGTTACAACAAAGTGGATTGACTTATCAACATTCGACCTCGGACCATTAGTTTTGGTGTTTTCCAGCACTCTGTTATTTAATTTTATTAAAAATATTTTTGATGGGGCCCCTTTACATAGTTATCTGACTTCAAAACTCATAAAATTAAATCTTAATGATTGGAAGATATATCTCGTTGTTGGCAGTGTTTGGGGAATTTGGCATCTTCCATATTACCTGGTCTTTTTACCTGAAACCGATCTTCAAGCAGTGTTACCGGTCAGCCGAGCTATAATTTCCATTTTTATGATTATAACAATGGTATGCTGGGCAGTGATGTTTATTGAGCTTTATAGGGTAACAAAATCGATTTGGCCGGGTATTGTCTTACATATGGTAGAGGATTCGCTAATAAATCCTTTAGTTGTAAGTTTTATCATCATTGAAGCAGGAAAAGAAATTCTTATTTCGCCAATCATTGGAATTATTACTACAATTCTTTACTTATTAATTGGACTTGGAATAAGAGCTTATAGAAGACAGGCAAGCCAAATAACGTTTTACGAATCAAAGGAGGAAAGAAGTTTTCCCCATTAAAAAGAGGAAAGAGTTTTTCCTCCTTTAATTGTTCCTTCTTTAGTTGTTCCTTCTTTAGTTGTTTCAAGTTCTTTATCTAACAGAGGCAGAAGCAAAAATTCATAAGGCGAATAATTCTCTGTTAGTTTTTTCATTCCTTGGAAACTCATTTTTGTCCAGAGCCAGATTTTTTAACCTTTGCACGGGCAGTTTCAGCTTTTGATTTGAGCCCTTTGCTTTCCCACAGATCAGCTGCGATCTTAAAGGCGTTTTCCGCTCCTCTGGGGTTGCCAAGCCGCAGGAAAACCCTGCCCTTTTCATACCAGGCGTCTGGAAAATCCGGTTTCTGCCGGGTTGCCTTTTCAAAAGCGTGCAGGGCTGCTTTTTCAGAGCCGGTTTCAAAAAGCACTTTTCCCCTGAGATGCCAGGCCTCTGCGTTCTCAGGTTTTTCCTCAAGGGCTTTTTCAAAAGCCTCCCTGGATTTCTCAAGCTCTCCGAGCCTTAAATGCAGTTTGCCTTTTTCAAACCAGGCGCCTGCATCTTCGGGATGCTTTTCCAGGGCCTCCTCGGATTCCTTCAGTTTCTCTTCGCACTGGCGCATCCGGGCAAGCACAGCGTCCTTCCCTTCCCAGGCGTTTTTCTGTACCGGGTTCAGGGAGATAGACCTTTCGAAGGCTTCAAGTCCCTGCCTGAGGCGCTCAAGCTTTACCAATGCAAATCCTGTATTGGTCCAGAGCCCTGGATGATCCGGATTTATCCGGGAGGCGCTTTCAAACGTTTCAAGAGCCTCTTCGTAGCGTTTGAGTTTTAGCAGGGTATTTCCTTTATGAAAAAAGGCTGGAAAATGCCGGGGGTTTTCGGAGAGTATCGTGTTAAAAGCCTCAAGTGCGAGCCTGAGCTTTCCCTGCCTGTAGAGAGTCACTCCTTCTTCATAGAGGCTTTCTGCACTTTTTTGACTGCTTTCTTCCGGAATTTCGCTTTCGATATGGTTTCTTCGAAGCCCGGCTTCCGAAAGATACCTGAAATCCGGAGATACTTCCGAGCCAGGTCTGGAATCAAGGTATATGAATTCCTCTTTTGGCACAAAGGCCTTGCAAATCCCGCCTGGCTCAACCTTCCGGTTTGTAATAACACAGTATCCGTTAACATGTTTGGAACAGATCCCGCAGCAGTAAATTCGCCTTTCCAGCCGGTATCGGATCTGGTCAAGCTCGGTGGTAACCAGCCCCTCGTTCAGCCGTGTTTTGAAAGTTTCGTATGGGATATTTTTAATTTTGATATAAACTGTTGAAGGGGCAGGCGGGTCCCATTCTGGGGGGGTTGAGGTTTGTTTTCTGCAAATCATATCGTGGCAGGTCTTCTCCTTATCGGAAATTCTTCTTTTACTGGAAGTTCTTCTCTCACTGGAAATTCTGTATTGGAATTACATATTTCTCGCAGGTTACATATTTATTACAGGTTACATATTTAATTGTATTTCATGCCTGGGAGGATTCAACGTTGTAGTTGAAATCCCACCAGCCGCTTTTCTCACTTTCCTGGCCGTCAGAACCAGCAGCCCATACACGCCATCGGCCAGGTGCCTTAACCGCAGGCTCAAAAGAATAACTGGTTGCGGTTATCCCTGACTCTATCCTGGACCCGGCTGAATCCGAAAGCCACAAACCGGAACCTGAGTCATACTCATCGATTTCTACCGTATAACTTGCCGCGCCGGGAACAGTTTTCCATTCCAGTGTAATCCCTGGCGTGGAGTTGTCAAATGCCGTTCCATCGGCAGGCGAGAGTTGCTCTGGCGTTGAAATCGGTGCAGGAGAGGGCGTAGAAACCGGTTCTTTCGAGGCAGGTGCAGAAGGCTCCTGTACAAATATGACTTTGGTAGCATCCACGCTCCCGAACTCGTTTGTAGCTGTCAGGGTATAAGTTGTGGTTTCACCGGGGAATATACGCTGGCTGCCAGTTAAACCTACGGTTCCTATTTCGGGCTCTATCGAGACTTGCGAGGCTTCGGAGACACTCCAGGTTAAATTGGAGCTCTCTCCCTTCCCAATAGCATCCGGATTTGCATTAAAAGAGCCGATAGATGGCAGACTTTTTTGAGATGCCTGGTTCGCCTTAGATGCCGAATTATCTTGAGATGTCGGATTCCCTTCAGATGCAGGATTGTCCTGAGGCGCTGGATTCTCATTAGGTATCAGACTCTCCTCCGCAGATGAAAGCTCCGATGGGGAAACGTTTTCAGGGGATACAGAATTTTCCTCAACCGCAACAGTACAGTAAGCTGCATCTTCTTTATCGCCGTTTGAAGCTGTAAGTTTGTATGTCGTAGTGCTGGCAGGAGATACATTCAGTGTTCCGGTGTGCCCTGCAGCCCCGATATCAGGCTCTATGGTAACGTTTGAAACCCCGGTAACGTGCCAGTTAAGGACTGCACTCTCTCCTGGCTTGATGGAGTCCGGGCTTGCATCAAACGAGCTGATGATAAGAGGCTCCTGAGAGCCTTCACTAACCTTAACCGTGCACGAAGCTACTTTTTCTTTTCCCTTATCGGCAGCTGTCAATTTATAAGTTGTAGTTTCGGAAGGGGATACCGAGAGTGACCCATTCGAACTTACAGGCCCTATACCAGGCTCTATTGTAACATTTTCGGCTCCGGACACACCCCAGTTCAAAACAGACGATCCACCTG
>CAZSVY010000173.1:0-9336 GCA_964610495.1 uncultured Methanosarcinales archaeon | reverse complement strand
CACAGGCAAGAGCGTCGTCCTTAAGACCGATGAGGCTGGAGTTGTGGTACTTGAAGACTTCTCAAGAGTCGAACTTGCGGATTCCTCCGGGCTTTCGATAAAACCTGCTCTCATCTGGCAGATTTATTCTCCGGTATCCGGAACCAGGGAGCTTGTGATTTCCTACCTGACGAGCGGTATAAACTGGGAAGCCGTTTATGTCCTGATGAGCAATGCGGAGAATACCGAAGCAGATATCCGGGGCTGGGTCAATATTGACAATAAGGCAGGGATGACCTTTGAAAACGCAGTATTGAGACTTGTTTCAGGCCAGATAAACCGTGTTTCCGAGCCCATGCCTTTGCCTGCGGCAGAAAAAGCCGTCGCTGACGAAGCTGTCTCGCAAACACCTTTTGTCGAGGAGCCCCTTTTTGAGTATCATCTTTATACCCTTGAAAAGCCTGCAACTCTGGAAAATAACCAGGCAAAGCAGATTTCCCTGCTGTCTGCCGATTCCGTGCCCATAGAAAAGAAGCTCATCTATGACAGTTCCCTGAGCGAGAAGGTCCTGGCTTACCTTACGCTTCAAAACACAAACGAAAGCGGACTTGGAATGCCTCTTCCGAAAGGAGTCGTAAGAATTTACAGTGCTGATGCTTCAGGAGGGCTTCAGTTCATCGGGGAAGACCGGATAAAGCACACTCCCGAAGCCGGGGAGCTGAGAATGACTGTTGGCTCGGCCTTTGATCTGACTGCCAAACGGAACGAAACCGATTACCAGCGCATTAGCGATAACGTGGAACGGGTAACCTATCAGATCGAACTCAATAACAGCAAGTCTGAGGATCAGGCCGTCACGGTTGTGGAACATCTGTACGGGGAATGGGATATTCTGGAAAGCTCGGACAGCTACGAAAAAATCGATGCCTTCACAGTCGAATTCAGAGTAACGGTACCTGCAAAAGGCACGAAACTTGTCTCTTACACCGTAGAACGCCGTTTCTGAGGGTATACTCAGTATACTCTAGAATATAATGTTACAGGAGCTCATCTAGGGAAAAAATTCACTTAGGATAACAGAGGACGACGAAAAGGGGAATCAAAATTTGTAGAGATGCTGGCGGGAAAAGCGTCTGATTCGACGGCCGCCGGCAGATTCCTCAAAAATTTTTATTGAGGTAAAAAAGATATTCTGAAATATGAAGTGAAAAAGGAGTTTGCAAGACCGGGTACAGAGAATTTCTGTAGCCTGTCTTTTTACTCGTTTATCCTTCGAGTACGATCTCAATGTTGATATCTTTGGGAACCTGGATTCTCATGAGCTGGCGAAGTGCCCTTTCATCGGCTGCAATATCGATGAGACGCTTGTGTACGCGCATCTCCCAGTGGTCCCAGGTTGCAGTTCCGTCACCGCTCGGGCTTTTTCTTGTAGGAACTACAAGCTTCTTTGTGGGAAGCGGAACAGGCCCTGAAATGTTAACTCCTGTCCTTTCCGCAATGGATTTTACCTGATTGCAGACTCCGTCCAGGTCTTTTGGACTGATGCCTGACAGTCTTATTCTAGCTTTCTGCATACCTTTTTTCTCCTTAAAAAACGGAAAAGGAGAGTGTTATTTCTGTTTAACACTCATGCACATACCGGCAGCAATGGTCATACCCATGTCACGGATAGCGAACCTGCCGAGCTGTGGAATTTCTTTTACGGGCTCGATAACCATCGGCTTTGTCGGTCTGATGGTAACGATTGCTGCATCCCCGGCCTTAAGGAAGGTCGGGTTTTCTTCCTTTGTCTGCCCGGTCTTCGGGTCCAGCTTCTTGTTGAGGGCGATCAGCTGGCATGCGATCTGGGAGGTGTGGGCGTGGAAAACAGGGGTGTATCCGGCAGTAATTGCGGATGGGTGCTGCAGAACGACAATCTGTCCTACGAACTCTTCAGCAACCTTTGGCGGGTTGTCAACGTGGCCACAAACGTCTCCTCTGCGAACGTCGCCTTTGCCGATACCGCGGACGTTCCATCCGATATTGTCTCCTGGGGTTGCCTGCGGAATTTCTTCGTGATGCATCTCAATGGATTTGACTTCACCGGTTGCTCCGCTTGGCATGAAGACGACCTTGTCACCCTTCTTCATAACACCGGTTTCAACTCTGCCTACAGGCACAGTTCCGATACCTGAGATGGTATATGCATCTTCAACAGGGATCCTGAGTGGGAGACTGGACGGTTTTTCAGGCTGTTTGAGGTTGTCGAGGGCTTGCATCATGGATACGCCCTTGTACCAGGGAGTCTTCTCACTGAGCTTGACAACGTTGTCACCGTAGAATGCAGAGGTCGGAACAAAGGGAATTTCGCTTGGCTTGAATCCGATCATTTTAAGGATACCGGAGACCTGTTCCACAACTTCCTTGAACCTGGCTTCGCTGTAGTCTACTGCATCCATCTTGTTGACTGCGACAATCAGCTGGTTAATACCGAGAGTTCTGGAAAGGAAAATGTGTTCCTTGGTCTGGGCCATAACACCATCAGGAGCTGCGACAACGAGGACAGCGGCGTCAGCCTGGGAAGCACCAGTGATCATGTTCTTAACGAAGTCACGGTGGCCCGGGCAGTCTACGACTGTGAAGTAGAATTTGTCTGTGTCGAATCTCTTGTGAGCGATGTCAATTGTAATACCTCTTTCACGCTCTTCCTTAAGAGAGTCCATAACCCATGCGAAGGCGAAGGATTCCTTACCCTTCTGCTTTGCTTCTTCTCTAAACTTATCAATGATGTGTGGAGGTACAGCTCCTGCATCATACATTAAGCGTCCTACGAATGTTGATTTTCCGTGGTCAATGTGACCAATCACTGCTAAATTCAGGTGTGGTTTTTCTGCTGCCATATTATAATTCTCCTGTAATTCTGGATGAGTTTCATTCGTATATCAAATATTTACTATATTAATATTAGGGGCGGATCTCAATATTGATTCACATATTTCTATATTCTTTTGTCCGATCAATATTGTCAGTTTCCCTTTCCGGACTCCTTCCTGAACCGCCACTCTAGGAATTTCCAGTGGCCTGGACTGTTTTCCCCAATATAGGCATACCTTGTCTTAAAGCTTTCCGATTGACCGTATCCCCGAACCGATAGGGATTCTCTTCCCTTCCAGATCAGTCCGGGTACTCGTTTTTCTATCCTGCCTGAGGACAGGTATAACCTTAAAAATATTAAGGAGAAGCGGAAAATTCCGCTTACATCGAAAGGTAATCCGAAGCTTTGGGTAGTTCTTTCTTCAGGCCTTTCCTTTCTCTGATCTGGCCCACAATGTCGTTCTGGATGCTAGTTGGCACAACGTCAAAGCCTCCGAATTCAGTGCTCCACATTGCACGTCCCTCGGTTGCAGATCTGATCTCGCCTGCAAATCCGAACATTTCAGCTACAGGCACTCTGGCCTCGATAATTGCCAGGTCTCCTTCCGTGGTCATGTTAAGAATAATTCCACGGCGGCCCTGCAGTTCCTTTGTTGCACCACCCATCAAAAGCTGGGGCACCTGGACAAAGACCTTCTGATAAGGTTCGAGCAGGGTGTCATCTGCCATAAGCATGCCTGCCTGAATGGCCTGTCTTGAAGCAGGAATAACCTGAGCAGGGCCTCTGTGGATTGCGTCTTCGTGAAGCTTGGCATCTACGAGCACGCATTTCACATTTGCTACAGGCTCCCTTGTGAGCGGGCCTGCACGCATGACTTCCTCAAACCCGTCAAGCACGAGTTCCATTGTCTCATTCAGGTACTGGATACCTTTGGTCATATCGATGAAGACATTGGAGTTGAAGATACCGGCAATGCCTTTTGCTTCTTCTTTTCCCATTCCGAGCTCAATAAGCTTCTGCCTGCGTTCAAGCTCAGGCATATTCATGCTGACCTCGCCGGCTTTAATAGCGCTGACAATTTCAAGGTCAAGAGGCTCTATAAAGACATAGAATCTGTTGTGCCTGTTCGGGGACTTTCCTTCAACAGCTTCGATCCTCTTCTTAATGGTTTCCCTGTAAACGACGATCGGCTTACTCGTGGAAATTTCCACGTTCTTGTCCCTTTGAATCCTGTGGGCAATAACTTCAAGGTGAAGTTCTCCCATGCCTGCCATAAGGTGTTCCCCGGTTTCCTCATCAAGAGTGATCTGAAGGGTCGGGTCTTCCTTTGCAACCTGTCTGAGCACCTCAATCAGTTTGGGCAGGTCTTTGGTGTGCTTGGCTTCCACAGCCACAGTCACTACAGGCTCGCTTACGTGCCTTATGCTTTCGAAGGGCGTCATGCCGTCAAGGGTTGTTACAGTCGATCCCACGATTGCATCTTTCAGACCGGTAACTGCGGCAATGTTTCCTGCAGGAATCTTGTCCACTTCAAGCCTTTCGGGGCCCATGAAGATACCTACCTGCTGGACTCTGCTCTTCTTTGCAGTGCCTGAGGTGTAGACTTCCATGCCACGTGTAAGGGATCCGCTGAATAGCCTTCCCGTTGCAACTTCACCTGCGTGGGGGTCAACGGAAATGTCAGTTACCATGAATGCGAGATCTCCATCTGCATTTGCATGGGTCATGGACTTTCCGATTTCGGTGCTCTCGTCCCCATGCCAGATTGCTTTTACCCTGCCTGTCTGGGCTTCAAGTGGGTCTGGCAGGAAGTGAATAACCATGTCAAGAACAGCTTCGTGAAGGGGACATTTTTCTGCAAGAGTCTTCATGTCTCCGGCTTTGCAGTAATCGTATACGTCACTAAAAGAGACCCCGGTTTTCTTCATCATGGGCACACTGATTGCCCAGTTGTAAAGAGCTGACCCAAAAGCAACAGTTCCGGCTGCAGCATCGACTTTCCAGCCGGCTTTGAACTTTTCAGGGTTCATGTTCTTGATGAGCTTGTTCACGTGATCAATGACTTTTCCAAGACGAACCTGCATTTCCTGAGAATCAACTTGCAACTCATTGATCAGCCTGTCGACTTTGTTAACGAAAAGTACGGGTCTGACATGTTCCCTGAGAGCCTGTCTCAACACGGTCTCGGTCTGGGGCATAGTACCTTCTACTGCATCCACGACCACAACTGCACCGTCCACAGCTCTCATGGCACGGGTAACGTCCCCACCGAAGTCAACGTGTCCGGGGGTATCGATCAGGTTGATCAGGTAGTCTTCATTATCAAAAGTGTGAACCATGGAAACGTTAGAGGCGTCGATTGTGATACCTCTTGCCTGTTCCTCTTCATCGGAGTCCATGAATAACTGTCTGCCTGCAAGTTCCTTTGAAATCATGCCGGCACCGGCTAACAGGTTGTCCGATAATGTAGTTTTTCCGTGGTCAATGTGCGCAACGATCCCGATATTTCTGATCTTTTTCGGTTCATTCATGAGCGTCGTTACGCGCTCGACCATCTTCTTCCTTCGTCCCATGCTAATACCTTTTTAAACAAATGAATTTAGTTATATAATGACTTTTTAAATCGGGCAAGCCCGCATAAGCGATTAGCGTGCTGCCTTTGCAACTCTTTCCTTTGCATCCTTCCTGTTAATAGAGAAAGATTTCGTATCACGGTTTGCAGCGCCTATTAATTCGGTTGCCAGACATTCTGCAACCGAGCGCTTGGATTTGAAGGCTGCGGCATTTGTTCCCATACTGATGTAGCGCAGCGCTGTATCCACACGCCTCTGGGGTGCAGTGTCTACTGCTTTTGGCACGGAGATTCCGCCGTACTTCAGCCTTACTACTTCTTCCCTTGGGCCTGCATTGGCAATGGCGTCAACAAGCACCTGGATAGGGTTCTGTTGAGTCTTCCTGTTCACAATGTCGAAAGCTTCCTCAACTGCGCGAAGGGTCGTCTGCTTCTTTCCCGTGTTTACCTCGGTTCTCATCAGGTTGTTTGCCAGGCGTTCCACAATGGAAATTTCGGATTTGTTAAACTGCTGCCTGGCATGCTTTCCGCTGCTGTGTGGAACAATAACAGGGGCAAGACCGACATAGCGCTTAATTCCGAGGTCTCTGACTTCAACTTCAGTCGGGTCCCATTTACCGAATATTTTATACAAGAAAAATCATCTCCTGGGTTTTTCCAATCTGCCGATGACCAGCTGGTTCAGGGACACGTTGTTTACGGCAATCACTTTGAAGCGTACACCCGGAATGTCACCCATAGCACCACCCATGCGGCCTCCAATCCTTTCTACGGTCACTTCATCGTGTTCATCGATGAAATTCACTGCGCCGTCCCCTGGACAGAAAGCAGTTACCTGACGCCCGTTTTTGATGAGCTGGATTCTTACGCATTTGCGGATAGCTGAGTTTGGCTGCTTGGCTTCAACTCCTACTTTTTCTAATACAATACCCCGACCCTGCGGTGCACCGCCTAGCGGATCGGCTTTCACGTTAAGCCCAAGAACTCGCCTGCCGTAGTATGAATCTTTCCAGCGGGCATCTTTCCTGGTCTGTTTGAGAATATTAGCTGCATATTTTCCTTTAGCCATTGTTAATTTCTCCAAGTTAAAAATTGATCTCAGTTTTCTAGAGGCATACTGGATGCCGAATTATCCTTCAACGCCGGATTAATGGATAAACGTAAATTAAGGTAGATTACTGCAGGATCACATCTTCTATGCTATGATGTCGACGGGCAAGCATCTTTACTTTTTCAATGTTCTTCCCGTTGCGGCCTATGGCAAGCCCCTTCTCTTTATTGGGTACCTCTACATAAGCTAATCGCTTGCCATTTTTGTTTATAATGTTTGCCGAACTCACGGACACGGGTCCGAAGGCGTTCTTCAGGAAGGTGACAGGGTCATCTGAATATTCCACAAGTTCTATGGGTTTGTCCAGGGCTTTTTTAACGCGGTTTATATTCTCCCCATTTTTGCCTATAGCAAGTCCCATATCACCCTGTTTTACGACATATACGAGCCTTTCCTCTTCAGGGATGCAGTCGAGAATCTTAGCCCGTGTCATATTTTCAAATAACGCAATGTACTGGATGCTGTCTGCAGTAAGTCTTATTTCACCCAAGACGTTGCCAACTCCTTCTATCAAACTGTAGCTGCCAGAATATCGGATTCTCCTACATCGAGAATTGCCATGGCTGCAATCGTAAAAGGCTTACCGCATACGGGCCCGAGCTCTACACTTGTGCCTTCGTATTCCAGGACAGGGACATTTGTTGCCTGAACTTTCTTTTTGATATCTTCTGGGCAGTTTGATGCCAGGACCACCATTTTTGCAGAGCCTTCTGCAGCTGCATCCACGGTCCGGTTGGCTCCAATAATTACTTTTCCTGTTTTCACAGCCTTGATAAGAGATTTATCAACATTGATCTTCATTTTCATCAACTCTGTCTCAAATGAGCTCGTCTACTCGATCTCTTTCTTAATAAAGATTTTCCAAGCTCGGTGAATGTATGGTACTCTAAATACCTGATGCCTTATATTTATTTTCTGGTTATGAGCCTCGCGGACTCAAGTTTCTGCAGCAGGATTTTTTGAATTTAATAAAGGTAATGTATACCTGATCTGGACTGGTCTTCTATCAGGCTACACATTTAAATAATTATAGGTTGAGTTTCAGGTTTTTTGCCCTGAAACCTTCATTCTTCCTCGGCAGCTTCAACTTCCTCTTTTCTTCTGCTTACAAGGTGCACATCGCCTGTACCCATCCGGATAGGCTGCCCGACAATGATATTTTCGGTAACGCCCTCCAGCTTGTCCACATCTCCGCGCATCCCTGCATCCAGCAGGTGATTTACCGTAACTTCGAAAGCTGCACGGGCAAATACACTTGCCTTTTCACCTGAAATCCCGTGCCTTCCAATCTGTTTTACTTCTCCGTCGCAGGTCATAAGGTCGGCTACAAGCATAATATGCCGGATATCCACGGTAAGACCCTGTTCACGCAGGGTATCGGTTGCTTCCTTGATAAGCGCATTTCTTGCAGCTTCTACCCCGAGCACTTCATAAATTTCGTTGATATTATTTGTGCTCGTTCTTGTCCTGTCCACGCCTTCGAACTGAAGCACATCACGCAGGGCCGAACCTTCAGTGTAGAGGGTATATTCTTCCCCTTCCTTCCGGACCACTACACGCTTAATTCCCTCTATCCCTTTTAATGTGACGTTGTGGATACTTTTTGCAAGCTGGAGGAGTTCCCTGTAAGAAGGCTCTCCTGGGGCAATGATAATCTGGTTATCTATATCCGGGGAAATAGTAACCATTACGTTCAGTTCTTCGTTGAACTTTTCCTTCACCTGGTCTATAGTAATGTTCCTGTTTTCCATTGCTTTTTCGTGCAGGTCTATTATCAGTTGCATCTGGGAAAGGTCAGTGGTCACGTCAGCGATATGGTCGATTTTGGTCGCTTCAATTTCCCAGGCAAGAGCTCTTGTTTTTTCCCTGTTGTAAGCGTAATCTTCTGGATTCTCCTTGGAAAGGGCAATTGTCATCATAGGAGTGCTCGGGATTTTCCGGGCATCGACAATTTCGATAAGACGTGGCAGGCCGAGAGTAACGTTAATCTCAGCCACACCAGCGTAGTGGAAGGTACGCATCGTCATCTGGGTACCCGGCTCCCCTATGGACTGGGCTGCAATCACACCGGCGGCATCACAGGGCTCAATGCATGAGATCTGATACTCTTCCATTACCGTTTCTATAATCTCTTCCATTTCCTTCTTGCTTACTCCGGCTTTAATGACGTCTTCCCTGAGAGCTTTAAGGATATTCGAAGGAAGAGGCAGATCTTTTATCATGCTATCGATTGTAGCTTCACTAATACTCATCAAGCCACCTCCTTGTTTACTACGGAACGCACAATCCTGTGGATAGTATCGGGTTTACTGAAATCACTTTTTGTGGGGTTAATCCCATCTTCTCCGAACTTGAACTGTACGAGCACGCCTCTGGTGTCCCTGACTGTAAGGTCATACTGGACTTCCAGATCCTGAAGAGCGTTGACAAGCCTTCTCTGCAGGTACCCTGATTGCGATGTCCTGACCGCAGTGTCCACAAGACCTTCCCTACCACCGATTGCGTGGAAGAAATATTCAGTCGGATTGAGCCCGCTCTTGTAGCTTGCCTTCACGAATCCGTGGGCATCCGAACCAAGGTCTCCTTCTTCGAAATGGGGAAGTGTTCTGCCTGCATATCCTCTGCGGATGCGTTCACCACGCACAGCCTGCTGGCCAACACAGGCTGCCATCTGAGTAAGGTTCAGGATGGAACCTCTGGCCCCTGCGCGGGCCATGATAACTGCCGAGTTTTCAAGCCCCATATGGCTGTCTGCTATGTTACCGGTCTCGTCTCTGGCCTTTCCGAGCTTTTGCATGATGCTCATTTCGATTGTCTCAT